>JAIXTZ010000091.1 GCA_027483745.1 Lysobacteraceae bacterium | reverse complement strand
TGCTCGCCGAGCTCACGCCCGAACTGCTGGCGCTGACCGCGCTGGCCGGCCTCGCCGCCGGCCTGCTCGACAGCATCGTCGGCGGCGGCGGGCTGATCCTGACGCCGGCGATGCTCAACTTGCATCCCGGGCTGTCGATCCTGCAGACCATCGGTACGCAGCGCACGAGCTCGATGCTCGGCACCAGCGTCGCGGCATGGAACTACCTGTCGCGCATCCCCGTCGAGCGACGGATCGTCGTGCCAGCCTGCATCGGCGCCTTGGTGGCCTCCGCCATCGGCGTGCAGTTCGCCAAGCGCCTCGACCCCGAACTGCTGAAGTGGACCGTGCTGGCGATCTGCGCCGTGCTGGCGGTCTACACCGCCTTCCGCAAGGACTTCGGCCTCGTCGAGTCGCGGCGCTACCCGCTTGAGAAGGAAGCCCTCGCCGCCACCGGCGTCGGCGTGGCCTGCGGCTTCTACAACGGCCTGATCGGCCCGGGCACCGGCACGATCATGGTCTTCGCCTTCGTTAGCGTGCTGGGCCTGGATTTCCTGAAGTCCTCGGGCGTGTCCAAGGCGGCGAACGTCGCGGCCGACGTGAGCTCGTGGACCGTGCTGGCCATCGGTGGCTTCGTCGTCTGGGTGCTGGCCGTACCGCTGATCCTTGGCAACATGCTGGGCAGCTGGATCGGCAGCCACCTCGCCATCCGCAAGGGCCAGCGCTTCGTCCGCTACGTGTTCCTCGGCGTGGTCACCGCGCTGATCGGCAAGCTCGCCTTCGATCTGCTGCGCGGTTGAGCCGTTCACGGCACGGCGGGCGCCGTGGCCATTAGCATCGGGACTCACCGACTGGAGCCCGCCATGCCGAACCACCCGCGCGCCCTGCCCGCCCTGATCGCGGGCCTGCTCGTCCTTGCTGCCTCCGGCCTCTCGGGCTGCGCCAACCGCGCTGACGAGGGCGAATCAAACGCGCCGCCCGCCCGCGATGACGGCACGCCGGCGACGGCGGCCGCGACGCCGAAGGTCGACGTGGTCGAGCTTTCCGTGGCCGATGCCCAAGCCGGCATGGTGGCGGGGCGCTTCTCCAGCGCGGATCTCGTCGACGCCTACCTCGCGCGCATCGCCGCCATCGATGATTCGGGTCCGACGCTCAACGCCGTCATCGCGTTGAACCCTAGCGCGCGCGCCGACGCCGAGGCGCTGGACGCCGAGCGCGCGGCGGGCACGCTGCGTGGCCCGCTGCACGGCATCCCGGTGCTGGTGAAGGACAACATCGACGTCGCCGGCCTGCCGACCACCGCCGGCTCGTTGGCCCTCGCCAACCACGTGCCCGCCGACGACGCCGCGCTGGTCGCGTCGCTGCGGAAGGCCGGCGCCGTGATCCTCGGCAAGACCAACCTGAGCGAGTGGGCGAACTTCCGCTCGACGAATTCGATCTCGGGCTGGAGCAGCGCCGGCGGCCAGACGCGCAATCCCTACGTGCTGGACCGCAACGCCTGCGGGTCGAGCTCGGGCACCGGCGCCGCCATCGCCGCCAGCCTGGCGACGGTCGGCGTCGGCACCGAAACCGACGGCAGCATCCTCTGCCCCTCGGCGGTGAACGGTCTGGTCGGCTTCAAGCCGACGGTCGGCCTCGTTTCCGCCGACGGGATCGTGCCGATCTCCGCTTCGCAGGACACGGCCGGGCCGATGGCGCGCTCCGTCGCTGACGCGGCGGCCCTGCTGGGCGCGCTGACGCCCGGGAGCACGGGCGCGACGACGTCAGCGTCTGCACCCGAAGGCGGGCGGGCGCTCGAAGGCCGCCGCTTTGGCCTGCTGCGTCAGGCCATGGGCCGCCACGCTGGCCTTGATGCGGCGACCGAGGCCGCTCTGGCCCGGCTGCGCGATGCCGGTGCGGAGGTGGTGGACGTCGAGCTCTCCACGTGGGGCCAATGGGGCGAGGCCGAACTCACGGTGCTGCTGTACGAGTTCAAGGACGGCCTCAATCGCTACCTCGCCGAGGGCCCTGCACCGGTGGCCGACCTGGAGGCCTTGATCGCATGGAATCGTGCGAACGCGGACCGCGCCATGCCATGGTTCGCCCAGGAGCTGTTGGAGCAGGCTCAGTCGAAGGGCCCCTTGACCGACCCGGCCTATCTGCAAGCACGCGCCGAAGCAAAGCGCCTGGCCGGCGAAGAGGGGCTGCTCAAGGTGCTCCGCGAAGGCAAATTCGATGCCGTCGTTGCACCGACGACCGGCCCCGCTTGGCCCATCGATCCCATCCTCGGCGATCATTTCACCAGTGCCGGCTACGGCGCCGCCGCCGTGGCGGGCACGCCGAGCCTGACCGTCCCGATGGGCGACATCCACGGCTTGCCGATTGGGCTGACGCTGTTGGGCCCCGAGGACGGGGACTCGGCACTGATGGCCCTCGGGCTGGCCGTGGAGGCCGCGATGGCGGGCGCTCGACGTCCGCCGGAGTACCGACCGACCCTTCAGCCCTGAGGGGCACCGTCGCGCGCCGACGCGATGGGCGACCCAATAAAGTCGAAGGCGCCGGTTCCAAACCGGCGCCTTCGTGGTCATCTGAACCCCTGACACTCCTAGTTTCCGCATCCTGCGGAATCGCCTTGGAGGCGTGAGCGTGGTCGGCTTCCCTGCTGGCTCCCTGCCCTACGGGTGCTTCCACCCTTCGAACCATCGCCATGCATCCCAAGGCGGTGTGACGATGCCAAAGCGGCGCGGAATCACGCTTTCCCCAAGGATGAGCTTTTCTGAATACTTATGAAAAGCTTTTAAATCATAGACTTAGGTGAACTGACATTCCGGTCAGCGCGCAGCCTCGTCCGCGGCCTGCTCGGCTTCAGCCAGGACGCGACGTCGATAGTCCTCCGCCCCGAGTCGCGCCAACCCCAAGCGGCAAGCGCTGAGCGCCGCTCCCGCCTCATCGAGCCGCCCCCGGTGTGTCGCGATCTGGCTCTCGTAGCATCGCGCCGCGGCCAAGCGTGGGTGCTGTTCCGGAAGGACGTCGACCGCAGCGGCCAGAAAGTCAGCCAGCGTCCCGGCCGCATCCTCCGTGCGACCGAGGTAGAGCAACGTTTCGACCCAGAGCTGGTGGATGTCGATGGCGCGGGCTTCACGACCCGCGATGAGTGGGCGGACCGCAAGCTGCAGCCGGGCCAATAGCGCGTTGGCCTGCGGGCGATCTCCCTGCCGGGCCAAGCTGCGGGCCAACTCGGAGCCCGCGAGGATCGTGAGCACATGGCCTTCCCCGAGCGCCCGTCCCCAGCCGGCGTAGGCCCGAAGGAACAGACCCGTGGCCTCGTCGTCTCGTCCCTGCCCTGCCGCGATCAGGCCTCGGCGATAGTCGACGGCAAGCGCATCGGGGTGCTCCGGCCCCAGACGATCGACGATCCGATGGTCGAGCCGCTCGAGGATGGCGCCTGCCTCCGCGAACCGCCCTGCACGGGCGAGGGCCTCCGCGTAATCCGACAGCGCCCAAGCGGTCTTCGCGTCATCCGGGCCCGACTCCGCCTCGCGGAGCGCCACCAACGTGCGGAAGGTCTCCGCGGCCGCCACCTCCTCGCCCATTCGGCTTTGGCAAAGACCGATGAACCAGAGGGCATCGGCCTCCACGCCCGCGGGCAACCGGCTCCGCCGATCATCCTCGGAGAGGACCGACTCGAGCTGGTTCAACGCCGTACTGCAGCGCCCGCGCTCGTAGAGCAGCGCTGCTCCCTCGACGAGACTGGCGTCGGAAACCTGCCCCAACCGGGCACGATCCTGTTCGATCGCGGCATCGCAGGCCGCCTGAGCCGCCCCGAGGTCGCCTGCGAGGCGCTCGAACCGGCACAGCCGACGCTGTTGGGCCGCGAGGGAGTCCGCTTCGGGATCACTCGACTCGATCCGCTCGATCGACAGGCGCTGGTGGCGTGCCGCCTTGGCGTACTCGCCCCAGGCCTCGTAGGCCTCTGCGACCGATCCATGCACGGCCGCGGCGACCAGCGGCCGTCCTCCGAGGCGCTCGTCGATGCTTGGGGCAGCGGCGTCCAGCGACGCGCGCAAACTGATCGCGACGTCACCGCCGCGATAAGGATCGGCGCGCGTCAGCACGTCGTCGGTCAGGAAATCGAGGACGGCCTGGGCCTCGCTTCGCCGAACGGCCTCATCGCGCCGAGCTTCCCATGCCAGCCAACCGGTCCAGGTGGCCACCCCCAGACCGACGCAGAGGGCCGCGGTGGCCGCACCCAGCAGGCGAAACCTCACCCGCTGCCGCTGCAGTTGCTCCTCCGCGCGCCGCTCACGCGTCGACGCCTCCTCGCGGGCCGCGGCGACAAGGCGTCTGGCCGGCAGCTGGCGCAAGTGTTGGGCCAACTGCTGCGCCCCCAGCGTGCGTTGCTCCACCCGCAAGGCGGCCAGCGCGCGGATGTCGTCGCGCAGCAGGGGGTCGTCGACATCCGATTCCCAGCCGGGGGCCAAGGGGCGGCGTAGATCGCCGACGACCAGCTGGAAAAGCAATACGCCCAGCGCGTAGAGATCGCTGCGTTGGGTGGGCAAACCGCCGGCCAGGACCTCGGGGGCGCAGTAGATGGCCGCCCCCGTGTGCAGGGCCGATGCCGGGCGCGACTCGGCCAGCACGTCCGCGTCGAACAAGACGTCCGCGTGCTGTGACACGGGCGACGCATGACCGCCCCCCAAATCGGCGATGGCGATGCGCCACCCCTCCGGCAGGCTCGAATCCGGCGACAGGAACAGATTGCCCGGCTTCAAGTCCTGGTGGACCACACCGGCGGCATGCAGTTCGCCCAAGGCCTCGGCGATCTGTGCGGCCAAGGCAAGCCGGTGCTCAAGCGACACGCCGCCCGCGACGGCCCGCGACGCCATCCAATGCGCGAGATCGCCGTGCTCGAAGTACGGGTACTCGACGAAGACGGGAGGCTCGTCCAGTTGCCAACCCAGCGCAGGCGCGAGACCGAGCACATTGCGGTTGATGGCAGCGAGGTAGCGATGCAGGGCGACCTCGCGACGCACATGGCGCAGCCCCTCTTCGCCGAGGCCAAGCTTGACCGCCCTCGGCGCCTCACCGGCGTCCGAATCGGCCAACAGCACGACACTACGCTCACCGCGGCCCAGAACACGGCGGAACGTCCATCCCGGACGCTTCGGTACCGCGACACCGATCCAATCGTCTTCCCCGCTTGGCGGTGCCGGAGCCACCTCGACGTCCGCCCAGTGCACTTCCCCCGCCCAGCGGTAGCCGTAGCCATGCACGGATTGCAACGGCGCACCCGCGTCGTCGCCCAGTTCCCGTCGCAGCCGACTGATCGCCTTGGCCAGGGAGTTCTCCGACACGACACGACCGGGCCAGGCCGCGTCCAGCAGATCATCCTTGCCAAGCACCTGGCCCGCACGCAGCAGCAGCGCAAGCAGCACTTCATAGGACGACCGATCGAGCGTCAGCAGCTGCCGTCCACGCCGCACCTGGGCCGAACGCAGGTCGAGTTCGGCGCCCGGCCAGCGAAGCACGCCGGTACGCGGCGCGTCGCGAGGGGCACGCTGCTTCGGATCCATTGCCGCCATCCGCTCAGCGGCCCTTGCCGAGGACGAGGGCGAGGACGTCGCCGATGCTTCGATGCTTCTCGAGGGGGTGCCGCAACGGCAACGTGGTGTCGAGCCGGTAGCGATTGCGCCGGCCGTCACGCTCGCGCGTCAGCGCGCCGGCGGCCTCGAGCTCGGCAACGATGCGCTGCACCGCGCGCTCGGTGATGCCCACCTTCGAGGCGACATCGCGCAGCGTCTGGTCCGGGTCCGCGGCCAGGCACACGAGGACATGGGTGTGGTTGCTGAGGAACGTCCAGTGCGGCTCGGCATCCGTGGACTTCGGCTTCGACGCGGCCGGGGACTTTGCCCCGGACTGCCGCCCACCGGCCGCGGACGACGGATTCACGCGTGCTCCACCCAGCGACTTGCGCCGCACGGATTTTCGCGCTTCAATATTCACGACATCTTTTTCGCGTTTCGGAGATCGCACAATGTCCGCCGTCCTCGCTGAATCCCTTGCCCGGGCCCGTTACGTTCCTGCCGCGCTGCCCGCGACCACCATTCCCGTCGCAGCTGGTGACGGCATTGGTCCCGAGATCATGGCCGCCACGCTGGCGATCCTCAAGGCCGCGGACCCGGCCCTCGCCTTCCATCCCGTCACGGTCGGCCTCAAGGCCTACGAGAGCGGCCTGATGGCCGGCATCGGCGAAGACACGTGGCAGGCCATCGACCAGCACAAGATCATCCTCAAGGGGCCGATCACCACCCCGCAGGGCGGCGGCTACAAGTCGGTCAACGTGACGCTGCGCAAGACCCTCGGCCTGTACGCCAACCTGCGCCCCTGCGTGTCCTACCACCCCTACGTCACCGCGCTGCATCCGACGATGGACGTGGTGATCGTCCGCGAGAACGAGGAGGACACCTACGCCGGCATCGAACACCGGCAGAGCGACGAGGTGGTGCAGTGCCTGAAGCTGATCACCCGCCCCGGCTGCGAGCGCATCGTGCGCTATGCCTTCGAATACGCCCGCGCGCACGGGCGGAAGAAGGTCACGTGCATGACCAAGGACAACATCATGAAGCTCACCGACGGCCTGTTCCACAAGGTCTTCGACGAGATCGCGCCGCAGTACCCGGAGATCGCGACCAACCACATGATCATCGACATCGGCACGGCGCGCATGGCCAGCCGTCCGACCGACTTCGACGTCGTGGTCACGCCCAACCTCTATGGCGACATCCTCTCCGACGTCGCGGCCGAAGTGGCCGGCTCGATCGGCCTCGCCGGCTCGTCGAACATCGGCCACGACTGCGCGATGTTCGAAGCCGTGCACGGCTCCGCGCCGGACATCGCCGGCAAGGACATCGCCAACCCCTCGGGCCTGCTGCTCTCCGCGGTGATGATGCTGGTGCACCTCGGCCGCGCAAAGCCGGCCACGGACATCCACAACGCCTGGCTGTGCACGCTGGAAGAAGGCATCCACACCGGCGACATCTACCGCGCCGGCGTCAGCACGACGAAAGTCGGCACGCGTGCCTTTGCCGAGGCCGTCATCGCCCGCCTGGGCCAGCAGCCGAAGAAGATGGCCGCCGTCGACTACCCCGAGCGCGAGCCGGAATCGCTGGTGCACCCCGACGTCGCCATCCCGCCGCACGTCAACGCGAAGAAGGCGCTGGTCGGCGTCGACGTCTTCCTCAACTGGGACACCGACACCCGCGACCCGAACGAACTCGGCGCGGCGCTCGAAGGCCTCGCCGGCGACGATTTCCGCCTCGCGCTGATCACCAACCGTGGCGTGAAGGTCTACCCGAATGGCAACCCGCAGACGCTCCGCACCGACCACTGGCGCTGCCGGTTCCCGGCCAAGGGCGAGACGGTCGACGGGCAGGCCATCTCGCGGCTGCTGATGCGCATCGCCGAGGCCGGCTTCGACGCGGTGAAGACCGAGAACCTCTACACCTTCGACGGCGTGCGCGGCTACTCGCAGGCGCAGGGCGAGTAAGCCTTGCCCTACCCCGATCCCCGCGTCGCGCTCGCAACCCTGCACGGCAAGGCCGATGCGCTGGCGCCGGCCCTCGCGACGGTTGGATTGAAGGTCGAGACCGTGGCCATCGATACCGACGCCCTCGGCACCTTCGCCGGCGACATCGGGCGCCCGGGGACCGCGCATGAGGTCGTCATCGAAAAAGCCCGGCGCGGCATGGCCGCCAGCGGGCTGAGACTCGGCATCGCCACCGAGGGCAGCTTCGGGCCCGATCCGCTGCTCGGTTTCCTGCCCCTGCACGTCGAGCTGCTGGCCTTCGTCGATGACGAGCACGGCCAGACGATCGTGGTCGAGCAGGCGGGCCACGACACCAACTGGATCTCGAAGGCGGTCCGGACCGGCGCCGATCTCCAGCCCGTGCTCGCCTCGATCGGCTTGCCCACCCATGCGGCCTTGGTGAAGCCGAACCGGTGGTTGAGCGCCAACGGCGAGCCCATGCCGGTCGCCAAAGGCCTCATCGAGCCAGCCGCAGTCGCGGAAGCGGTCGAGCTCATGGCGGCGCACTCGCAGGATGGTCTGGCCCGTCTTGAAGCTGATCTTCGCGCGCACATGAATCCGACCCGTCTCGCGGCCATCGGCCGGCTCGGACAGCGGCTGGCCGAGCGCTTGGCCACGCCCTGCCCCCGGTGTCGCGCGCCGGGCTTCGGCCGGATTGATGTGCAACCCGGGCTGCCCTGCGAACTGTGTGGCGAAGCGACCGACCTGGTGCGCGCCGAAATCCACGGCTGCGGCGTCTGCGGGCATCGCGAAGACCGGCCTCGCGCCGACGGCCTCACG
This sequence comes from Lysobacteraceae bacterium, assembly GCA_027483745.1. The sequence goes on along the minus strand of JAIXTZ010000091.1, from coordinate 444 downwards.
GCCGCCGACGCGGGGCATTGCCCGGAATGCAATCCCTGAACGCCCCGCCCCGAACGGGGCAAGGCGACGGTCATCCGATCAGAGCGATGCCGGCTGCGCGATCTGCGACTGCTTGCGCACGATCAGCATCGCGATCTCCAGCGACTGCTCGTAGTTGAGCCGCGGGTCCACCGTGGTGCGGTAGTCGCGGGCCAGATCGGCATCGACCAGCTCGCGCGCACCGCCCGTGCACTCGGTGACGTTCTCGCCGGTCAGCTCGAGATGCACGCCCGCCAATCGCGTGCCGGCGGCCGCATGCGCATCGAAGCTCTGCTCCACTTCCGCGCGGATGTTGTCGAAGCGGCGCGTCTTGTAGCCATTCGCTGCCGTCTCGGTGTTGCCGTGCATCGGGTCGCACATCCACGCCACGCGGCGTCCTTCGCGCTTCATCGCCTCCAGCAGCGG
>JAIXTZ010000251.1 GCA_027483745.1 Lysobacteraceae bacterium | reverse complement strand
GGCCCGCAGGGCGTGGCGGTCAATGCCCTCTGGCCGAAGACCGTCATCGCCACCGACGCGCTGAACATGATCCCCGGCATCGATGTCTCCGGCTGCCGCACGCCGGCCATCGTCGCCGAGGCCGCCCATGCGGTGCTGTGCCGCGAGGCCCGCGGCTTCCACGGCCGTTTCCTGATCGACGAGGACGTGCTGCGCGACGCCGGCGAGACCGACTTCACGCGCTACGCGGTGGATCCGTCGAAGCCGCTCTCGCCCGACCTCTTCCTCTGATTCCCCGTTTTCCGAAAAGAGCACCACGCCATATGCGTTACCTGCACGCCATGGTCCGCGTCCGCGACCTCGAGGCCTCGATCCGCTTCTACCGCGACGCGCTCGGCCTCGTCGAAACCCGCCGCAAGGACTACCCCGAAGGCCGCTTCACTCTCGTCTACCTCGCCGCCCCGGCGAATCCGGAATCGGAAGTCGAGCTCACGTTCAATTACGACGACGAGGACTACGGCTCGGCCCGGAACTTCGGCCACCTCGCCTTCGCCGTCGACGACATCTATGCGGCCTGCGAGCGCCTGCAGGCGCACGGCGTCGTGATCAACCGCCCGCCGCGCGACGGTCGCATGGCTTTCGTGCGCTCCCCGGACCAGATCTCGATCGAGCTGCTGCAGGTCGGCGCGGCGCTGCCCCCGCGCGAGCCCTGGGTGTCGATGCCTAACGTCGGGCGCTGGTAATCAGCGCAGCGCCGCGATACCGCGCTGGAGGTCGGCGACCAGATCGTCGCCGTGCTCCAGGCCCACGCTCAGGCGCAGCAGGCCCGGCGGCGACACCGGGTTCGGGCCCTCGACCGACGCCCGGTGCTCGATCAGCGACTCGACGCCGCCCAGAGACGTGGCGTTGGTGAACACTTCGACGGCGCCGGCGAAGGCCAGCGCGGCCTCGCGCCCATCCTTTAACGTCACCGAGACCATGCCACCGAAGTCGCGCATCTGCCGCGCCGCGATGGCGTGGTTGCGGTGGGTGGGCAGGCCGGGCCAATAGACCGTTTCGACCGCCGGCTGGCCGGCGAGGAACTCGGCCACGCGACGGGCGTTCGCGCAGTGCCAAGCCATTCGGGCCGGCAGCGAGCGCAGGCCGCGCAGCGTCAGCCAGGCCGAGAACGGCGCGAGGATGTTTCCGGTGATGTGGCGACGATGCGCGGCTTTCTCGAACAGCGCATCGCGCTTCGCGAACACCAGAGCGCCGCCCATCACGTCGCTGTGGCCCCCCATGTATTTGGTGGTCGAGTGCATCACCAGGTCGGCGCCCAGCGCGATCGGCCGCTGCAGGGCCGGCGTGGCGAAGGTGTTGTCCACCGCCAGCAGCGCCCCGTGCTGCTTCGCGATCGCCGAGAGCGCGGCGAGATCGGCGATGCGCAGCTGCGGGTTCGACGGCGTCTCGGCCCAGATCATCCGCACGGCGGGCGTCATCGCCGCGGCCACGGCGGCGGCATCGCATTGGTCGACGCGGCGCACCGTCACACCGCGTTCGGGCAGGAACTCCGCGCCCAGCGAACGCAGGCCGGCGTAGCAGTCCTCGGGGATCAGCACCTCGCTTCCGGCCGGCAGGCACTCCAGCGCGGCCGTCATCGCCGCCATGCCCGAACCATAGGCCAGCGCCGCTTCGCCCCCATCGAGGGCGGCGAGCGCGGTTTCGAGACGGTCCTGCGTCGGGTTGCCTTCGCGCTGGTATTCATAACCCGCCAGTCGTTCGGCCGCGGGGCCGTGCTTGAACGTGGTCGACAGGTGCAGCGGCGGCGCGACGGCGCCGTTGTGGGCATCGGCCTCGCCGCCGGCGTGGACGGCGAGGGTTTCGAAACGCAGGTCAGGGCGCATGGACGGGTTCCAGGTCGAAGCCCCGGCGCAGCAGCTCACCGGCGAGCTGCGGGGGCGAGGTGTAGTGGATGGCATCGAGGCCGGCGCTGTGCGCCCCGGCGACGTTGTCGGCACGGTCGTCGATCATCAGGGCCGAGGCAGGCGAGTAGCCGAGCGTCGACAGGCACGCGAAAAAGGCTTGCGGGTCGGGCTTGGTCAATCCGAGCTGGCCCGTGGTGATCATCCGCGTGCCGAACAATGGGCGTAGCTCCGGGAAGAACTTCGGCAGTTGCCTCCCGAGCCACTGGCCGTTGTTGGTGAACAGCGCCAGCGTCGTCTGCGGGGCGATGCGTTCGGCGAGGCCCAGCACGTCGCGGCGCAGCCGCATGCTCTGCCGGCGTGCATCGATGAACGCGTCCAACGGGATGTCGAGGCCGTGGCGGCGGCGCACGGCGTCGAGGTAATCCTCGAGGCCGAGCTCGCCTCGGTCGTTCTTCGTCTCCAGCCCGCTCTTGAACAATGCCTCCTGCACCGTGGCCGGCGGCGCGCCGACCGCCCGGGCCAAGGCCTCGATGCGCCGCTCGCGCTGGTACTCGACGAGCACGTCGTCGAGGTCGAATACCACCAGCTTCGGGCGCGGTCTCGGCGTCATGCGGCCGCGGCGACCTCGCGGAAGGCCGCGCGCGCGGCCTCCAGCGTGTGCGCGATCTCGGCATCGCCGTGCATCGACGAGACGAAGCCGGCCTCGAAGGCCGAGGGCGCGAGGTAGACGCCGCGCTTCAGCATGGCGTGGAAGAAGCGGTTGAACCGCGCGGTGTCGGCGGCCTTGGCCTGCTCGAAGCTGGTCACCCGCTCGGCCGTGAAGTACAGCCCGAACATCGCGCAGACATGGCGCGTCGAGAATGCGACGCCGGCTTCGTCGGCTGCGGCCTGGAAGCCGGACACCAGCGTGTCGGTGGTCTTGGCGAGGTCGGTATAGAAACCCGGCTGCTGGATGATCTTCAACGTCGCGAGCCCAGCGGCCATCGCCACCGGATTGCCGCTTAGCGTGCCGGCTTGGTAAATCGGGCCGGCCGGCGCGATCTGCCGCATCAGCTCGGCGCGACCACCGTAGGCACCCACCGGCATGCCGCCACCGATGATCTTGCCGAAGGTGCTGATGTCGGGCTGCACGCCATACAGCTGCTGCGCGCCCCCCAGCGAGACGCGGAATCCGGTCATCACCTCGTCGAAAATCAGCAGTGCGCCGTGCTCCGTGCAGAGCGCGCGCAGGTGCTCGAGGTAGCCGGGTTCCGGCGGGATGCAGTTGGCGTTGCCCACCACCGGCTCGACGATGACGCCAGCGATGTCGGCGCCCACCTCGTCGAACAGCGCCGTGGCGGCGGCGAAATCGTTGAAGGGCAGGGTGAGCGTCAGGTCGGCCAGCGCCTTCGGTACCCCTGGCGAGTTCGGCAGGCCGAAGGTCAGCGCGCCGGAGCCGGCCTTCACGAGGAAGCTGTCGCCGTGGCCGTGGTAGCAGCCCTCGAACTTGACGATGCGATTACGGCCGGTCGCCCCACGCGCGAGGCGGATGGCGGACAGGGTCGCCTCGGTGCCCGAGTTGACCATCCGCACCATCTCGCAGCTGGGCACGATTCGGGTGATCTCTTCGGCCATCGTGACTTCGAGCGCATTCGGCACGCCGAAGCTGGTGCCGTCGACCATCACCTCCCGGATCGCGTCGAGCACTTCCTCCCGCGCATGGCCAGCGATCATCGGGCCCCAGCTGCCGATGTAGTCGACGTAACGGTTGCCGTCCACGTCTTCGATCCAAGCGCCTTTCGCGCGTTTTGCGAAGAACGGCTCGCCACCCACGGACTTGAAGGCGCGCACTGGCGAATTGACGCCACCCGGCATCAGGTCGAGGGCGCGGGTGTAGAGGGCATGGCTGGTGTCGGTATTCATGGGAAGCATCGAATCAGGAGAGAGGGGCGCCGTCAGCCGGAGGCGAGGCGATCGCCGGGGAGGGGGCGTCGAACAACGCACGGAAGCGTCGCGCTGTGGCTAGGGGATCGGGCGAATCGAAGACCGCGCCGACCACGGCCAGCAGATCGGCGCCCGCGCCGACCAATGCCGCGGCATTGTCCGGTGTCAGACCGCCGATGGCCACCCGCGGCCGGCGAAGCGATGCCGCGGCGGCAAGCACCTCCCGCGAGGCGCGACGCGTCGTGGCTTTGGTAAGCGTGGGGAAGAAGGCGCCAAAGGCGATGTAGTCGGCACCGGCCGCGACGGCGCGTTCCGCCAGGGCGAAATCGTTGTAGCAGGACGCTCCCAACAGCAACCCGGGGGCGTCGCGGCGGGCGTCGGCGAGGTCCCCATCATCCTCGCCGAGGTGTGCGCCCGCGGCCGCCACATCCAAGGCGAGACGCCAGTCATCATTGATGATGAGTGGCACGCACGCGGAATCGCACAGAGCCTTCAGTGCACGCGCTTGGTCGAAACGCCGCCGTGCGTCGGCTCGCTTGTTCCGGTATTGCAGAAGGGCCGGCTTGGCTGGAAGGACGGAGGCGACGCGCGCCAGGAGCCGATCGCCGTCGTCGTCGTCCGGGGTGATGAGGTAAAGGCCGCGCAACGTCATATTCACATCGTACTCGTCAGGACGTGTGCGCCGTGGCAGGCTTCAGGCACTCCACGGATCCTCCTCAAGCCATGCCTACCTCTGCCGCCTACACCACCTGGGTCTGCGTCGTCTGCGGCTTTGTCTACGACGAGGCCGAGGGCCTTCCCTCCGAGGGTATTGCGCCCGGTACACGCTGGGCGGATATCCCGGACGACTGGCAATGCCCGGAATGCGGCGTCTCAAAGGCGGACTTCGAGATGGTGCAGGCCTGAGGGAAGGGGAGGGACCGGGGCTCGGCGGGGTTGCGTCTTGAAGGCGTGGTCAGGGCTGTCCGGTTTCCGGGATGTCGCCGGAAAAAGTGATTTCATCGCCGGGCTTCAGGTTCAACGCGTCGGAACGCCCCGCATTGAGTTCAAGCACGTACTTCGCGGGGCCGCGACTGGGGTAGTTCGGGCAGCGATCGCCCGCCATGCACGTCGGCACCCCGCGCTGGATCGACACCAGCTTCCGCTCCGCATCGAAGTAGAGGATGTCGAGGGGGATCTTGGTGTTCTTCATCCAGTATGCGAGAGGCTCCTCGCGTTCATGGACGAAGAGCATCCCGTGGTCCGCAGGAATGGACTCGCGATACATCAGGCCGCGCGCTCGCTCCTCGAAGTCATCGGCCAGTTCCACGTCGAAGCGTTGCCCGCCCACTTCCACCCAGTGTCGTCCCCCGGAGCCGCTGCATGCGGTTGCGAAAAGAGCGGCAGCCAAGGCGAGTAGCGGCGGCAGGGGGCGAATGCGCATGCGTTGTCCATAGTCCTGATGGGTGTGCGCGATTCTAGGTCGACGCTGCGGTTCCGCCGCGTTGGCATGATTCATTCGCCACTCGCTGAAGTTGGTTGATTCGAGAGGCTTGCAATGCCCCCGTTGGTTTGCCTATAGTTCGCGCCCCTTCGCTGGGTGGCCCGGAAACGGGGTGGCCGGCGGAGGGGGGTTGAGAAGAAAGTTTGCGCTTTACGGTGTTGACGAACTTCGAAACTGCTGTATAGTG
>JAIXTZ010000265.1 GCA_027483745.1 Lysobacteraceae bacterium | reverse complement strand
CTCGCCATCACTCTGGTCCTGCTGTTCCAGGGAACACGAGACCTCTGGGATCCGGATGAGGGCCGCTTCACCAACGTCGCGCTGCAGATGCTGCGCACGGGCGACTTCATCAGCCTTTATCGGCACCACGAAACCCTACACTTCACAAAGCCGCCGGTCACGTACTGGGCGATCGCGGGAAGCGTTTCCCTCTTTGGTTGGAATCCTTGGGCCACCCGCTTTCCCAACGCGTTGGCCTATCTGGGCGTAGTGCTCTTGCTGTTGCGAATCGGTCGCCACTTTGCCCCACAGCGGCCATGGCTTCCTGGCTTGGTGTACGCCACCCTGCCGCTGCCCCTGCTGGCCGCGCATCTAGTCACCACAGATACGCTACTAGCGTTCGCCACCACGCTGGCGATGGCGGCCTATGTCATCGCTCGATTCGAGGTGAAGCCTCGCTGGATGATCGTCATGTGGGCCGCGTTCGGGCTTGCATTCATGACCAAAGGGCCGCCCGGATTGGTCGGCTTGCTGCCGATCGCGCTCTTCCAGTGGCTCTCACCGGGAGGACCGCGATGGGTGACGCGAGCCGGCCTCGGCGTCTTCGCGCTCGTGGCCTTGCCTTGGTATCTCGTCGTCATCCAGCGGCATGAGGGGCTGCTCAGCTACTTCGTTGGCTACGAAGTCGTAGCTCGCATCGCCACGGACACTCACAATCGCCACCCCGAGTGGTGGGGTGGCCTCTACGTCTATGGGCTCACGTTCGCACTTGGCGCCTTGCCGTGGTGGCCTTGGGCTTGGGCCGCCGGCCGTCGCGCGGGATGGCGCTGGTCGCAGGCGAGTGAGCCGACCCGATTGATGGTGATTTGGTTGGGTGCCACCTTGCTCATCTTCATGGTGTCGCGCTCGCGCCTTCCGCTCTACGTGCTGCCATTGTTTGCCCCGCTGGCGCTGTTGATCGCACACCAGTTGGAGGGTGTCGCCCTCACCCGAGGGCGCCGCGTCGTCGTCGCGGTAGTAGCGGGGGTAGTCGTCTGCATCAAGTTGCTGGTCACTTCGCTGCCTGCGTTGGTCCCTCACCTGCCGCCGGAGACGGCAGCCAGCGTGCCGTTGCACAAGAACGCCCGTCTATGGGCCGAAGATCTGCGCGCCTTGGTCCCCGGCACGATCAGCGAGGTCGTCTTCGTCGATGACATGGCGCGCTATGGCTTGCATCTGTATCTGAAGGCCGAAGTGCGGAGAGTCACGTTCGAGGGTGACATGGCCAGCAAGCCGATTTCGGATGCGCCCTTCGACAATCTGTTGATCAACGCTCTAAAGGCGCCGCCAGATCCGGGACGGCTCTTCGTGATGCGGTTGTCGAACGCAGCGCGGTTCGAAGCCATGGCATCGGCTTCGGGGCTCGAGCCGCACCGCATTGGCGAACGCCTTGGGCGCGCCATCTACACCTTGGCGCCTGATCCGCCCGGCTGAAATCGCCGAGCTGAGGGGTACCGAGACGTCTACCCCACCCGCCTCCATTGAGTCCCCCGCACGAGAGTCCACGTGTCCTTCTCTTTCCGTCCAGACCGACCACCGAGGATCTTCGACCGCCGCTACTGGGCGCGCCTCTGGATGATCTTCGCCGCCGTCTACGTCACAGCCATGGTGGCCCTGCAAGGAATGGGCGGTGATGCATGGTTGGCGGATGCCCTCTACGCATGGCAGGGGAACGAATGGGCTCTTCGAGACCACTGGCTTACGGGAGGGTGGATCCACAGCGGCGGAAGGCGTCTGGTGACGGCCATCTTCGTCGGGCTGGCCTTGCTGACCATCCTCGCGTGGCGTCGTCCTGGCTTTGCCGCACGGCGGCGCGCCATGTTGGTACTGCTGGGTAGCGTGCTGGCCAGCGTCGCCGTGATCGCGAGCATCAAGTACAGCGTGCCGATGGATTGCCCGTGGAGCCTTGCGACCTACGGCGGCGACCTCCCGCACATTGGACTGTTCGAAGCGCGGCCTGCCGGCCTGCCGCACAACGGCTGCTTTCCAGCCGCCCATGCCAGCAGTGGGTTCGCGTGGGTGGCGATCTACTTCTTCTTCGCCCTCGTCCGCCCGGCGTGGCGCCATGCCGGCCTTGCTTTCGGCCTAGTCCTCGGTGCGGTGTTTGCCGCCTCGCAAGAGTTGAGGGGCGCCCACTTCCTCTCGCACGATCTCACCTCGCTGATGATCTGTTGGACCCTCGCCCTTGCGGCTCATCTCTCCTTCAATCGCCCGCCCAACGCATGAACGATCTCCCAACGCGGCCACGATTCCGTCGCCCGACGGTCGGCAGTGGCTCCCTGGCCGTGTTGGCCGCCCTGTACTTCAGCCTCGTCTCGAACAGCGCCTTCTGGGCGGCCTTCCGCGCCACCGAAGCCGGGCACTCCGCCGGCGCCTGGGCGCTGGGCCTCGGCATGGCCGTAGCCATCACGGCGCTGCATGCCGGCCTGCTGCTGGCGGTGGTGAACCGCTGGAGTCGAAACGTGGTGCTACCGCTCGTGTTTCTGGTCACGGCGGCCGCGGCTTTCTACATGGAGCGCTACCACGTCTACATCGATCGCGACATGGTGGCGAACGTGCTCGTCACCGAGCCGAAGGAAGCCCGGGAGCTGATCACGCCCGATTTCCTCGTCGCGCTGCTGGTGTATGGCCTGTTGCCTTCGATCCTGGTGTGGTGGACGCGAGCGCCAGCCCGGAGCCTGGGGCGCGGCGTGGCCCTGCACCTGCTCGGCATGGGCGTGGCGCTGCTGCTGGCGTTGGGCGCGATCGGCCTGGTCTACCAACCGCTGTCGTCCCTGATGCGCAACGAGACTTCGCTGCGCCACCTGATCACCCCGGGCAACTGGATCGTCTCGTTCGCCCGTGCGGTTCGGGGCAAGCATCGCGAGGACCTGCCGCGACAGCCCATCGCCACCGACGCCCGGTTGGTGCGGCCCGAAGGCGCACGGTCAAGGCTCGTGGTGGTGGTGGTGGGGGAGACGGTGCGCGCCGCGAATTGGGGGTTGAACGGCTACGAACGCCAGACCACGCCCCGGCTTGCTGCGTTGGACGGCGTGAACTACCCGGAT
>JAIXTZ010000158.1 GCA_027483745.1 Lysobacteraceae bacterium | reverse complement strand
CTTGGCGGCTTTGGCGTGCGATTCATAGGCGAGCTGGTCCTGGTCGGCGCGGGTGATGCCCCACTCCTTCCCCATGATCTCGCAGCTCTCGCCCATGCTTTTTCCCGTGCGCGGCTCGGCCACGCCGGGGAACTCGGGGGCGAGCTCCTTGAACGAGAAGCCCTTCAGCAGCGCGCCAATGCGCGCACCGGCCGTCTTCGCCATGTTCATGTTGAGCAGGCGGCGCCGGAAGGCCTTGCTGTGCACGATCGGCACATCCGACGTGGTATCGGAGCCACCGCCGATGCCGGCCTCGATCTGGCCGAGCGCGATCTTGTTCGCCACCGTGATGACGGTATCGAGCGAGGTGCCGCAGGCGCGCTGCATGGTGATGCCCGGCGTGTAGGGCGAGAGACCGGAGCTCAACGCGGCCTCGCGGCCGATGTTCCAGTCGCTCGAATGCTTGAGCACGGCACCCATCGCGACCTCGCCGAGCTGCACGCCGTGCAGGCCGAACTTCTCGACCACGGCGCCGACCGCCTTGATCGACAGACCGAGGTTGCCGACGTCGTAGTAAGCGGTGTTGTTGCGGCAGAAGGGAATGCGTTGGCCGCCGAGGATGGCGACGCGGCGGACGGGGCGGGGATTCATGGACGCGGGACTCCGGGAAGCATCAGGCCGCGACGGGCGGCCAGAGATGGGGATGACGGTGCCAGATCGCGTCGAGCCACGCGATATGGATGGCGACTTCGGGCGGCGGGCCGGGCTCGGCGCGCCAGCGCTCGAGCATGGTCGCCGGATGCAGGCCGCCGATCAGCACTTCGCAGGCTTCGCCGAAGCACTGCACCCAGCGCGGCGAGAAACCGATCTCGGCACGGGCGGCATCCAGGCGGGCGGCCACGGCGGCCGACCCGGCGGTGAGGCGGGCCAGGTCGATCGGCAGCGGCGAGGGCGCGGCTCCGGGCAGCGGATGCTCCGGCTTGCGCGCCACCATCCCGACGAGGTGGGCGTCGGTGTGCTCGAACACGAGTTCGAGGCCGGCGGCGCGCACGTACAGGCGCAGCTCTTCCGGCGTGCAGAACTGGTTGCGGGCCACGTCCTTGCGCTCCGCGGCATTGCCGCGCGCGACCTGGTCGACTTCGTAGGCGAAGCGCTGCCAGCCGACGGGGTGCGAGAGGTTCCAGTGGTCGAAGTAGAACAGGCCGCCAGGCTTCAGCACGCGGGCCACGTCGCGCAGGTAGAGGACCATGTCCTCCTTGTCCATGTGGATGAACACGGCCACGCAGTAGCCTTTGTCCATCGACGCGTCGGCGAAGGGTTTCAAGTGCGGGCCATCCACGGCGCTGGCAGTGGCGCCGGGATGCGATTCGACGCGCGCACGGGCGAGGGCCGCCATGTTCTCGGCGATGTCGAGGCCGTGCCACACCGCCACGTGGCCGGCCAGCTGTGCACCGATGCGGCCCACGCCGCAGCCGATCTCGAAGACGTGGTCGCCGGGCTCCAGCTCCAGCGCGGCGTGCACCTGGCCGGCAGTGAAGGCGCCGGTGGCGGCAAGCACGGACTCGTCGGCACTGCCGTCGACGGCGGCCATGCCGTCGGACAGCGTGGCCGACCGCGCGTTCCACGCGGCTTTGTAGCTTTCGGGGGAAGAAGACAAGGCGCGGAGCCGGTGAGATGGACCACAATAGGGTAGACCGCCACGCCAAGCCGCCCAAGCCCATGAGCCGAATGCCCACCCCGGAAGTGCTGACGACCTTGGGCGTGATCGCCATCGAGCTGGCGGGCGATGCGCCCATCGGGCGCGGCGCGCTGTCGCAGGCCGAGGCGGGCGACTGGGCCGCGGGCATCGCGGCGGACCTCGCCCGCGTGGTCGCGGAGACCGCCTCGCTCGACCTCGTCGTTGCCGCGGCGCTCTACGACCCCTCGGAGCTCCTCCGCCCGAACGTGCCGCGCCATGCCCTGCTCGAGGCCTATGCGGCCCGGGTGCCGGGCGAGGCCGGTGGCCGCGTGATCGCCTTCGGCGCCGGCGCCGACGGCCTGCCCGCCGATCTGGCGCCACAGGCCGACCTCGCCGGCGGCCCGCTGCGCGTGCTGCCCTTCGTGCTGCGCGGCCCGGCCGAGGTGGTGCAGCGCGTGGGCGAAGCCTTGGAGGAACGCCTGCTCGACACCGGCATGGCGAACGCCGCCACCGCGCTGGCGACGCAGTCGGCCTTCGGCCTGCGCGTCGAGCACATGCGCTACCTGACGCTGCATGACCTGATGGCGATGATGGCCATGCAATACGAGCACGCGGGCCTCGCCGGCCTGTGGCCGATGATCGAGGCCGCGCTGTTCGGCGACGACGAGGAGCTGTGGCTCGATGCCCCGCCCGAGCCGCTGGTGCGCTACGCCAACGGCGCGGCGCAGATCGCGCTGATCGATGCCGACGCCTGGGCGCTCGGCGGCTTCGTGCCGCCCGGCGTGGACGCCGGCAAGCTCGGCGCCGAGGGCATGGAGCGATTGTTCGAACACTTCGAAGCCCGGCAGCGGCAGATCGCCGCCGTGCTGGGCGCCCACGGCCTCGAGGTGACCTTCGCCCATTGCCCGGTGGGCAAGGACGCGCGCGCCATCCTGCGCGCTTGAGGGTTGACGCGCCGCGTCACCGACACATCGGGGTGGCGGGGCTATAGTCGCGGCGGAGGGGGCCTCACGCAGGAGCCGGCGATGGGCGGGGCGGTGGCGGCACAAGGCAAGAACGGCTGGCGAGCCGGCGCGCTGCTGGCGCTGCTGCTGTGCGCCTGCGGGACCGCCGACGCGCCCGGCGCGCCCGCCCCCCTGCGGCTCGGCATGGACCTCTGGGCCGGGTACTTCCCGGCCGTGATTGCCCGCCATGAAGGCCTGATGGCCGCGGAGGGCGTGGCGCTCGAGGTGGTGCCCAGCCGCGATACCAATGGGCTGATCGCCGAATTCGCGGCAGGAAAGTACGACCTCATCGCGGTCTCGCTCGGCGACGCCATCATCCTGACGAAGACGCGGCCCGACCTGGTCGTGCTGCTGGTGGCCGACGAATCCGCGGGCGGCGACCAGCTGCTGCACGCGCCGGGGATCAGGAGCGACGCGACGACGCCACCGCGATTCGGCACCAACCTCGGTGGCTTCGGCGAGATTTTCGTCCGCGCCTGGCTGGAGCGCGAGGGCATCGCCCCCGGCGACGTGCTGTGGGCGAACGTCGACGCCTCCGATGTACCGGCGGCACTCGCCGAAGGCCGCATCGACTTCGGCCACACGTGGCAGCCCTACGCCCAAGAAGCGGCCGAGTCCGGCGCGATCCCGGTGTTCAGCAGCGCCGACACGCCGGGCCTGATCCTCGACGTGGTGCTGGCCACCCGCTCGGGCCTCGAGCGCCAGCCCGAGGCCTACCGCGGCTTCCTGCGGGCGTGGTTCGAAGCGGAACGCCGCTGGCGTGCCGATCCGGCGGCAGGCGACGCCGCCGCGGCGGCCGCCCTCGGCCTCGATCCGGCCGTCGTGTCGCTGGCCGGTGTGAAGATGTACTCGCTGGAAGACAATCGACAGGCGATGACCGGTGGCGCGGACTCTCCGCTGGCCTCGCTGGTCACGCGCTACTCGGCGTTCTTCGTCGAGCGCGGCAGCCTGAGCACGCCGCCGGACCCGGCCACGATGTTCGACGTCTCTCTGCTCCCGGAGGCCGCGCCCGCGCCATGAAGGCCCGCACCCGCGTCGCCGCGGCGATCCTCGCCTTCGCGGCGTTACCGCTGATCCTGGTGAACGCCAGCAGCTTGGCGGACCGTCGCGAGGACGCCGCGCGCAACGGCGACCTGCTGCTGTCCGGCAACGCCGACGAGCTGGCCGCGCTGCTGGCGGCCACCCGGACGCGCTGGCTGGAGAGCGTCCGGGCGGATGCCCGCCTTCCCATCTTCGAGGAGATCCTCACCAAGGACGCGCCCCCCGCACCCCTCCGGTTGAGCCGGTTCTTCGCCGCCGTCAGCAGCCGCGACACCGTGAACATCGGCGCCATCGGCGTGCTCGACCTGCAGGGGCGGGTGTTGGTCGACTCCCAGGCGGTGAACGAGGGCCGCGACGAGTCCTTGGAACCGTGGTTCCTCCGGGTGATGGCCTCGGGCCAGCCGCAGATGATCGGGCCCTACACGGGGTCGGGCGAACGGCGCCCGGGGCTGTATGTCACCGCGCTCGTGCGCGATGGGGCGGAGAAGCGGCGAGGCGTCCTGCGAGTGCGCGTGGAACCGGCCGTGCTCGGGCAGGTGATGGCCTCCGCGCTGGTCGCGACGCCTGGCCTGTCGGCCACGCTGGTCGACGAGGACGGCCGGCCCTTGGCCGGCGTGGGCGCACTCGGCGATGCAGCGATCGTCCTCGGGGCGGCGACGGAAGCGACATCGGTGCAGGTCCTGACGCTCGGCGACGAACGCGTGGCCATCGAGCCGGTGGCCAACTCCCCTTGGCGCGTCGTGGTGCGCCAGCCGCTGGTGGCGTGGGCGGCACCGCAGCGGCAGCTGGAGCGCGACTGGTGGTGGGAGACGGCGCTGTTGCTGGGGCTGCTGCTCGGCGCGGCGATGCTCCTGGGGCGTCGGATCGCCGCGCCCCTCACGCGCTTCAGCGACGTGGCCGGACGGCTTGCCGAGGGCGACTACAGCCCGGTGCCCCGATGGCCCGGGGCGGAGGAGGCGCGACACCTTGGCGAGGCCCTCGACGGACTCGCCAATCGCCTGCGCGACACGATCGGTGCGCTGAACGAGAGTCGCGAAGAGTACCTGGCGCTGGTCGAGCAGCTGCCCGGCGCCGTTTACCGCTGCGCCGACCGCGAGGGCTGGCCAATGGATTACCTGAGCCCGCAGGTCGAGCAGCTTACCGGCTACCGCCCCGATGAATTGCTGGCCGGCGACGCGCAGGGCTTCACCCGGCTGATGCTGCCCGAGGACGTTGCGTCGATCGCCCCGCTGGTCTCCGAAGCCATCCGCGAACGCGGGCGCTTCGAAGCGCGCTATCGCATCCGCCATCGCGACGGTGGCCTGCGCTGGATCTGGGAGCTGGGCTCCGTCCACAGTGCGGACGCCACCCGCGGGCGCAGCCTGACGGGCGTGCTGTTCGACATCACCGAGCGCGAGACCGCCAACCGGGCGATGGGCCTGCTGCGCGGCGGGATCGACGCCCGCGTCGGCGGGGACTTCTTCCTCGCCCTCGCCGAAGGGCTGGTGCGCGTGCTTGACGTCGACACGGTGCTCATCGGCCGGGTCCGCGGAACGCCGCCGTGCCGCCTGTCCTCGCTGGCCTTGGCGCACCGCGAAGGCCCAAGCGAGCGCGTGGAGTTCGACCTCGCCGGCACGCCCAGCGGCGCCGTTCTGGCCGAGGGCCAGCTGGAGGTGCTGGACGACCTCACCCGGCGCTTCCCCACCGATGGCGACCTCACCCGGCGAGGCATCCGTGCCTACATCGGGCGCCGGCTCGACGACTGCCACGGCCGCCCCATCGGCGTGCTGGCCGTGCTGCATGGCCAGCCGATCGCCGGCGACGGCGCCGCCGCGCGACTGCTCGACCTGTTCCAGGCACGTGTCGCCGCGGAGCTGGAGCGGGTGATCGCCGAGGAGGACCTGCAGCGGCTCGCCGAGACCCTCGAAAATCGCGTCGCCGAGCGCACGCGCGAGCTCGAGACGGCGAACGCCTCGCTGTCGCAGGCCATGGAGCAGCTGGTGCAGCGCGAGAAGCTGGCCTCGCTCGGGAGCCTCGTCGCGGGCGTCGCGCACGAACTGAATACGCCGATCGGCAACGCGCTGACGGTCTCCACCGCGCTCAACGACATCCACCGCCAGTTCGCCGACGATTTGGCGAACGGCACGGTGAAGCGATCGGCGCTGGACCGCTTCATCACCGAGAACAGCGAAGCCACCGCGCTGATCGAACGCAACCTG
>JAIXTZ010000051.1 GCA_027483745.1 Lysobacteraceae bacterium | reverse complement strand
TCGTCGAACTTCGGGATGCGGTCCTCGCCCATGCCCATCGCGTCCTGCGTGCGCAGGAATTCCTCGTCGGCGCGACCCACCAGCAGTTCGCGCTGGCGGCGGAACAGCTGCGTCCACACCGAATGGTCGGTCGCGCTGTAGGTCGACCACGGCTGCTCGATCACCGCGGTGGTGTAGACCGGCACGCTGCCCTTGTCGGTCTGCAGGTGTTCGACGCGGCGGGGCTGGGCGTTCATGGCGGGGTCGCAGGCAGGTACGAGAACCACCATTGTCGCGCCGAGTCGGCGCAAGAGGCTTGCGAAGTTGCATGAATGGCGCGGCAAGTAGCAATAATCGTGCGCCATTAATCGAATTAAGCGCACAACCATGCAGGCGACCGCCCTCGACCGCACCGACCTCGCCCTGCTGCGCGCCCTCCAATCCGAAGGGCGCTTGAGCAACGTCGAGCTGGCCGAACGCGTGAACCTCTCGCCGTCGGCCTGCCTGCGCCGCGTGCAGCGACTCGAAGCGGATGGCGTGATCACCGGCTACCGCGCCGAGGTCGACCCCGCCAAGCTGGGCCTGAACCTGCGCGCCTTCGTGCGTGTGCAGCTGAAGAGCCATGGCGCCGCCGATCTCGCCCGCTTCGCCGACAGCATCAACGGTTGGGACGAGGTGGAGCGCTGCTTTGCCCTGACCGGGGACATGGACTATCTGATCGAAGTGCGGGTGCGCGACCTCGAGCACTTCTCGCGCTTCCTGCTGGACCGCCTGCTGGCCGGAGGCCAGGTCGACGACGTCAATTCGAGCTTCGTGCTGCGGGCGGTGAAGTGATTCCTTGCCGGCGCCGAGGCGATCGAGCCATGACGAGGTTCCTCGCAGTGGTCGTCGCGCTGCTCACGATCAGCGGCTGTACGTCGCTGCGTCCGGGCGTGAGCGCTTCGGCCCACCTTCCAGCAAACGCCGAGACGGTGGCGCTCGAGCGCGACGAGAGGCTGATTCTTCCGGGGGAATTCGGGCTTCTCCCACCGCCGGCTTTTCCCCTCGACGTGCGCCTGCGGCCCGGAACGTCGGCCATCGTTTGCCTGTCCTTTGTCCTTCGCTTCGAGACCCCCGAGGCGGCCGCCCGGTCGGACGACCAATGCACCGGGGCGCGCCGTGTCGAGCCGGTCCCCGTTCGTCTGGCATGGACCTTCCAGTTCCGGGTCGACCGGAAGGGTCGAGGGTTCGTCTCGGTGACGCATTGACCCATTGACCCAGCCTCGGCGCGGACCATGACTTCCGGCACCCCGGGGGTCGCGGCGTGGCTGCGACCATCACGGTTCTTCGCGCATCGTCCCCCGGAATGATCGAACTCAAGGACATCGCGCGCCGGTACCGCACCGGCGGGCAGACGGTGAACGCCCTGGACGGCGTCGATCTCGGCATCGACCGCGGTGAATTCGTCGGCGTCACCGGGCCCTCCGGCTCCGGGAAATCCACCCTGCTCAACGTACTCGGCTGCCTCGATCGTCCCGACGTCGGGCAGTACCGGCTTGAAGGCACCGACGTGGCCGGTCTCGACGACGGCCAGCTCAGCGACCTGCGCAATCGCCGCATCGGTTTCGTGTTCCAGAGTTTCCACCTGATGCCGCGGCTGACGGTGCTGGAGAACGTGCTGCTGCCGATGCGCTTCTCGCGCACGCCCTTCGCCCACGACGTGGAGGCCCGCGCCCGCGAACTGCTGGAGCGCGTCGGCCTGGGCGCACGCATGGCCCATCGGCCCTCGGAGCTTTCGGGCGGCCAGATGCAGCGTGCGGCGATCGCCCGCTCGCTGGTGCTCGACCCGGCCCTGCTGCTGGCCGACGAGCCCACCGGGAACCTCGATTCCAAGAGCGCGGCCGACATCTTGGCCCTGCTGCATGAACTGCACGCCGCGGGGCAGACCGTGGTGATGGTGACCCACGACATGGCGCTGGCCGCCAGCCTGCCGCGGCAGGTGCGCATGAAGGACGGCAGGGTGGACCATGACGAACGCCGCTAAGCGCCTGGCCGTGGTGATGGCCGCCCTGCTGCAGGCCGTCCCCGCCTCCGCGCAGGCCGATGCGGCCGACGGCGGGCGCCGCACGGTGCTCAGCGGCGTCGTGCGCTCGACGGATGCCGAAACCATCTACGCGCCGATGTCGAACACCTCACCCGTCGTGTTGCGCCAGCTCGCCCCGGACGGCGCCGCCGTGAAGCCCGGTGACGTCCTCGTGCGCATCGATCCGGGAGCGGCCACCGCGCAGATCAACGCGCTGAAGACCCAGATCGCGCTGGCCAAGGCGCGCATCGACAAGGAGCGCGCCGAGCTCGACGTGCGCCGCGTCGACGCCGCGCTGGCGCTGGTCGACGCCGAGGCCGCACTCGGCAAGGCCGAGGTGGATGCGGCGATCCCCGCCGACTACCTCGCCCGCATCGACTACGACCGCTACCAGGGCGAGGCGGAGCGCGCGCGGCGTGAGATCGTGCTGAAGCGCCAGGAGCTGGCCAGCGCCGAGGCCGCCGTGCAGCGCCGCGTGCGCGACGGCGCGCTGGAAGTGGCGCAGCTCGAGGCCGACCTCGCCTTTGCGGAGCGGCAGATCGCCCGCGCCGAGCAGCGCGCCACGCGGGCCGGCACGGCCGTCTTCGGCTTCCATCCGTGGAGCGGCCAGCGTTTCGAGGTCGGCGCTTCGGCGAATTCCGGCATGGCGATCGGTGAAGTGGTGGGTGCGGGTGAACTCGCCGTGCGTGCCTGGGCCCTGGAGGTGGACCGGCCGGGACTGCAGGCGGGCCAGACCGTCCAGGTGCGCTTCGATGCGCTGCCGGGCCGGGCGCTGCCCGGTCGCATCGCGAGCATCGCCGGCGCGCCCGAGCCCAAGGCCGAATGGGGCAGCGGCCGCTACTTCACCATCGACGTCGCGCTCGACGCCCCGGAGGGGTTGTCCCTGAAGCCCGGCATGAGCGCGCGCATCGAGGCCGGTGGCGAGGCCACCCCAGACGCGCTGGCGTCCGTCGAGACAGCCACCGGCGCGCCGGCCACGCTGCGGCTGGAAGGCGAGATCGCCGCGGCGCGCAGCGACGCCATCGCGCCGCCGGCGATCGAAAACCAGTGGCAGTACCAGGTCACGCAGATGGCCCCCGATGGTTCGCGGGTGAAGGCGGGCGACGTCGTGGTGGCCTTCGATGGCGCGGAAGTGCAGCGCCGCCTGCAGGAGGCCGAGAGCAAGCGTCGCGAGAAGCGCAGCGAGCGCGAGCGGCTGCTGCTCGATCTTGCGGAGCGCGAGCGCACGGAGGCGCTGACGCTCGAAGAACAGCGCGCCGAACGCATCAAGGCCGAGCGCAAGGCCGAGCAGCCGGCGGAGCTGCTGCGCTCGGTCGAGTACCGCAAACTCGTGATCGACCGCCGGCGCGCCGAGCAGCGCGACACGCTGTTCGAGCAGCGTTACGCCGCCGGCCGCGCGCAACGCGCCGCGGAGCGCGTGCTGGTCGAGGCCGAACTCGCCCAGCTCGAAACCGAAGTCGCGACCCTCGGCCGCGCGGTCACCGAGCTGGAGGTCAAGGCCCCGCGCGACGGCATCCTCGTCCTGCGGACCGGCTGGCGCGGCGAGCGCTTCGAGGTCGGCAGCCAGGTGTTCATCGGCCAGGCCGTGGCCGAGATCCCCGACCCGGCGACCCTGCTCGTTCGCGCCACGGCGCCGGAGCGCGAGCTCATGCGCCTTGCGGTGGGCGCGACGGCGCGCGTGCGCGTCGAAGGCGGCGCCGGCCGGCAGATGGACGCGCGGGTGACGCGCATCGGCACCGCCGTGCGCAACAAGTCGCGACGCCAGCCGATTCCCGTGATCGATGTCGAACTCTCGCTCGAGGGCGATACCGCGGGCTTGCGTCCCGGCCAGGCGGTGGGCGTTGAACTCGAAGCCACGGAGGCCGCGCCATGACGCGCACACTCCGCCTCGCAGCGTTGTTCGCCGGTCTTGCCGCGCTGTCCGCCTGCGGCGATGCGCCGGAGGCGACCCCGGCGCTGGAGGTGCTGCAGCCCGCGCCGCTCGACCTCTGGATCGACGCTTCAGGCGAACTCAAGGCCGCGAAGGCCACGAAGCTCGTCGTGCCGGGGCAGAACTGGGCGCAGCGCCAGCTGGTGTGGATGGTG
>JAIXTZ010000063.1 GCA_027483745.1 Lysobacteraceae bacterium | reverse complement strand
CGGCGTCGTGGCCAAGATCATCAAGTAATACCTGGTGGCATCTCCCCGCCTGGCCGACGCCGGGCGGGGCACCAAGCGAAAAGAGGTCCAAGGATGGGCTTCGTCTTCGCCGGACAGGGAAGCGTGGATCGTTAAGCCCCCGTTGTTGACGGGGGCTCGGGATCCCCTCTATACTCTCCCTTCTCGGCAGAAGCCTTGTGGTTTCTGTCGATGTTTTTTTGGGGTTCGCGCCAGACGCGTGCGGCCCGTCGCTCTTTAACTCAGGAAACCGGCCATGGCGGACCAGAAAATCCGTATTCGCTTGAAGGCGTTCGATCACCGACTGATCGATCGTTCCGCGAGCGAGATCGTCGAAACGGCCAAGCGGACCGGCGCGCAAGTGCGCGGCCCGATCCCGCTGCCGACGAAGATCGAACGTTATACCGTCCTCGTTTCTCCGCACGTCGACAAGGACGCGCGTGACCAGTACGAGACCCGCACCCACAAGCGCGTCCTGGATATCGTTGATCCCAACGACAAGACCGTCGACGCCCTGATGAAGCTCGAACTCGCCGCTGGCGTGGACGTGCAGATCAAGCTGGCCTGAGGTACACGATCATGAAGCACAGCATCGGTATCGTTGGGCGCAAGGCAGGCATGAGCCGGATCTTCACCGCGGATGGCGCGTCCATCCCGGTCACGCTGATCGAAGCCACCCCCAACCGCGTCACCCAGATCAAGACCGTCGAGACTGACGGCTACACCGCCGTGCAGGTCACTGCGGGCGACAAGCGCGCCTCGCTGGTGAACAAGCCGGAGGGCGGCCACTTCGCCAAGGCGAAGGTCGCTCCGGGTCGTGGCCTGTGGGAGTTCCGCGTCGAAGCCAAGGACCTGGGTGCCTACGAAGTGGGCGCTGAGATCAAGGCGGACGTCTTCGCTGTCGGCCAGATGGTCGACGTGCAGGGCGTGACGAAGGGCAAGGGTTTCCAGGGCACGATCAAGCGCTGGAACTTCACCATGGGTGATGCCACCCACGGTAACTCGCTCTCGCACCGCTCGCCGGGCTCGATCGGCCAGCGCCAGACGCCGGGTCGCGTGTTCCCGGGCAAGAAGATGTCGGGCCACATGGGCGCCGAGGTTCTCAGCGTCCAGAATCTCGAAGTCGTCAAGGTCGACGTCGAGCGCGGCCTCATCGCGATCCGCGGCGCCGTTCCCGGTGCGCCGGGTGGCGACGTGGTCGTCCGTCCGGCCAGCAAGGGTTAAGGAGTAGACGATGGAACTTTCCGTCATCAACGGCAAGGCGCTGTCGGTCAACGACGCCGTCTTCGGCCGTGAATTCAACCAGGACCTCGTGCACCAGGTCGTCGTTGCTTACCGCAACGCCGGTCGCGCGGGCACCAAGGCGCAGCTGACGCGTTCGGAAGTCCGCGGCACGACCAAGAAGTTCAAGAAGCAGAAGGGCGGCGGCGCTCGTCACGGCGACTACCGCGCTCCGATCTTCGTGGGCGGCGGCGTCACCTTCGCGGCCAAGCCGCGCAGCTTCGCGCAGAAGGTCAACAAGAAGATGTACCGCGGCGCCATGGCCGTGATCCTGTCCGAGCTCGCTCGCCAGGGTCGCCTGATGGTCGTCGAGGGCTTCGACGTCGACGCGCCCAAGACGCAGGGCCTCGTCGCCAAGCTGGCCGACATGAAGGTCGGCACCCGCACGCTGATCGTGTCGGAGCAGGCGAGCGAGAACCTGTACCTGGCCGCGCGCAACATCCCGTACGTGGAAGTGCGCGACGTGCAGGGCCTGGACCCGGTGTCACTGGTCGGTGCCGACTCGGTCGTCATCACCGCCGAGGCCGTCAAGCTGATCGAGGAGTGGCTGGCATGATCAACGAGAGCCTGTTTTCGGTCCTCCGCGCCCCGAAGGTGTCGGAAAAGACCGCCCGTCTCGCCGAGAGCAACCAGTACGTCTTCGAAGTCGCCAAGACGGCGACCAAGGCTGACGTCAAGGCGGCGATCGAGCACCTGTTCAACGTCAAGGTGCTCGCGGTGAACGTCGCGAACATCAAGGGCAAGTCGAAGGCGTTCCGCCAGCGTGCTGGCCGTCGCTCCGACAAGCGCAAGGCGTATGTCCGTTTGGCCGAAGGCCAGACGCTCGACGTCACCGCCAAGGCCTGAGGATAAAGACCCATGGCAGTCATGACTTTCAAGCCGACCTCGCCTGGCCGCCGCGCCATGGTCAAGGTCGTCAACCCGGACCTCCACAAGGGCGCGCCGTTCGCGGCCCTCGTCGAGAAGAAGGGCAAGACGGGTGGCCGTAACAACCACGGCCGCATCACCACCCGCCACATCGGCGGTGGCCACAAGCAG
This sequence comes from Lysobacteraceae bacterium, assembly GCA_027483745.1. The sequence goes on along the minus strand of JAIXTZ010000063.1, from coordinate 8,531 downwards.
CATTACCGCATCATCGACTTCAAGCGTGACAAGGAAGGCATCGCCTCCCGCGTCGAGCGCCTCGAGTACGATCCGAACCGCACGGCGCACATCGCGCTCCTGTGCTACGCGGACGGCGAGCGCCGCTACATCATCGCGCCGAAGGGCCTGCAGGTCGGCGACCAGCTGATCTCGGGCAAGGACGCGCCGATCAAGGTCGGCAATACGCTGCCCCTGCTCAACATGCCGATCGGTGCGACCGTGCACTGCGTCGAGATGAAGCCGGGCAAGGGCGCCCAGCTGGCGCGCGCCGCCGGCGCTGGCGTCCAGCTGATCGGTCGCGAACACGGCTACGCCACCCTGCGCCTCCGCTCCGGCGAAATGCGCAAGGTGCCGGTCGACTGCCGCGCCACCATCGGCGAAGTCGGAAACACCGAGCACAACCTCGAGAAGCTGGGCAAGGCCGGTGCCTCCCGCTGGCGCGGCATCAAGCCGACCGTCCGCGGCGCCGCGATGAACCCGGTCGACCATCCGCACGGCGGTGGTGAGGCGAAGGCCGGCCAGGGCAACCCGCATCCGGTCAGCCCCTGGGGCCAGCCGTCGAAGGGTTACAAGACGCGTAAGAACAAGCGCACCGACAAGTTCATCGTGCGCGATCGTAGGGGTTAATCGGCCATGCCACGTTCACTCAAGAAGGGCCCGTTCGTCGACCACCACCTCGCCAAGAAGGTGGAAGTCGCAGCAGCGGCCAACAGCAAGAAGCCGATCAAGACCTGGTCGCGTCGTTCGATGATCCTGCCGGAAATGATCGGCCTGACCATTGCCGTGCACAACGGCAAGGCGCACATCCCGGTGCTGGTCAACGAGAACATGATCGGCCACAAGCTCGGCGAATTTGCGCTCACCCGGACCTTCAAGGGTCACGGCGGCGACAAGAAGTCGGGCAAGTAAGGAGATGACCATGGAAGCGAAAGCCATCCTGCGCTCGACGCGCATCTCCCCGCAGAAGGCCCGTCTGGTCGCTGACCAGGTGCGCGGCCTCCCCGTGGCCCGTGCCCTCGACCTGCTGAAGTTCAGCGACAAGAAGGCCGCCGGCATCATCCGCAAGGTCGTCTACTCGGCAGCTTCGAACGCCGAGAACAACCTCGGCGCCGATGTCGACGAACTGAAGGTCGCCACGATCATGATCGACGAGGGCCCGGTGCTGAAGCGCTTTGGCGCCCGCGCCAAGGGTCGTGGTACCCGCATCCTCAAGCGCACCAGCCACATCACTGTGGTCGTGGGCTCCGGCAAGAAGGCGTAAGGACGAGATTATGGGTCACAAAGTTCATCCGACCGGTATCCGTCTTGGCATCGCCAAAGACTGGAACTCCAAGTGGTACGCGAACAAGAAGGAATTCGCGGGCTACCTCGCCGCCGACCTCAAGGTTCGCCAGATGCTTCGCGAGAAGCTGGCGCAGGCCGGTATCTCCAAGATCCTGATCGAGCGTCCGAGCAAGTCGGCGCGCGTGACGATCCACACCGCCCGCCCGGGCGTCGTAATCGGCAAGCGCGGCGAGGACATCGAGAAGCTGCGCAAGCAGGTTTCGGACATCATGGGCGTCCCGGCGCACATCAATGTCTCCGAAGTCCGTAAGCCGGAACTCGATGCCCAGCTGGTCGCCGAATCGATCGCCCAGCAGCTGGAGCGCCGCATCATGTTCCGCCGCGCCATGAAGCGCGCCGTGAGCAATGCGATGCGCCTCGGCGCGCTCGGCATCAAGGTCAACGTCGCCGGCCGCCTGAACGGCGCCGAGATCGCCCGTTCGGAGTGGTACCGCGAAGGTCGCGTGCCCCTTCACACGCTGCGCGCCGACGTCGACTACGGCTTCGCCGAAGCCCGCACCACGTTTGGCGTCATTGGCGTCAAGACGTGGGTCTACAAGGGCGAAATCTTCGACTTCTCGCAAGTCGGCCAGGAAAAGACCGAAGAGCGCGCGGAACGTCCGTCGCGTGGTCAGGCCAAGTGAGGTAACGAGCCATGTTGCAACCCAAGCGAACTAAATATCGCAAGCAGTTCAAGGGCCGTAACGAGGGCCTGAGCTGGTCGGCCAATGCCGTCAGCTTCGGCGAGTACGGTCTGAAGGCTACCGAACACGGCCGCCTCACGGCCCGCCAGATCGAATCGGCCCGCCGTACGATCAGCCGCTACGTCAAGCGCGGCGGCAAGCTCTGGATCCGTGTGTTCCCGGACAAGCCGATCACCCAGAAGCCGATCGAAGTCCGAATGGGCGCCGGTAAGGGTAACGTCGAGTACTGGGTCGCCCAGATCCAGCCCGGCCGGATGCTCTACGAGATGGAAGGCATCCCGGAGGACCAGGCCCGCGAAGCGATGCGCCTCGCCGCCGCCAAGCTCTCCGTCAAGACCACTTTCGTGACCCGGACGGTGCGCTAATGGAACTCCAGGAACTGCGTCAGAAGTCGGCCGAAGAGCTGAAGGCCCACCTGCTGGAGCTCCGCAAGGAGCAGTTCTCTCTGCGCATGCAGAAGACGACGAACCAGCTGGCGAAGACCCACGAGATCAGCCGTGTCCGCCGCGAAATCGCGCGCGTCAACACGCTGCTGACCCAGAAGAACTAAGGGATAGGCCATGAGCGATAACGCCACCCCGCTGCGCACGGTCGAAGGCCGTGTTGTCAGCAACAAGATGAACAAGACGGTGACCATCCTGGTCGAGCGCCAGGTCAAGCACCCGCTGTACGGCAAATACATCCGCCGTTCGACCAAGCTGCATGCCCACGACGAAGCCAATGCCTGCAATGAAGGTGACGTCGTCCGCGTGACCGAGTGCGCCCCGATGTCGAAGACCAAGAACTGGCGCGTCGTCGAGATCGTCTCGAAGTCGGCCGAGTAAGAGGAGCCTGAGCCATGATCCAGACGCAGAGCTACCTCGAAGTCGCCGACAACTCCGGTGCCAAGGAACTGATGTGCATCAAGGTGCTTGGAGGTTCCAAGCGCCGCTATGCCCACATCGGCGACATCATCAAGGTCACCGTGAAAGACGCGATCCCGCGCGGCAAGGTCAAGAAGGGCGAGGTCTACAACGCCGTCGTCGTGCGCACCCGCAAGGGCGTGCGCCGTGCCGATGGCTCGCTGATCCGCTTCGACGCGAACGCCGCCGTGCTGCTGAACAACAAAGAAGAGCCGATCGGCACCCGCATCTTCGGACCCGTGACCCGTGAACTCCGCAACGAGAAGTTCATGAAGATCGTGTCCCTGGCGCCTGAAGTGCTGTAAGCCGGAGACGAAACCATGAACCGTATCCGCAAGGGCGACCAGATCGTCGTCATCACCGGCAAGGACAAGGGCAAGAAGGGCGAAATCACCCGCGTTGCCGGTGATCGCGTCATCGTCGCCAACATCAACGTGGTGAAGCGCCACACCAAGGCGAACCCGCAGGCCGGCCAGGCCGGCGGCATCGTCGAGCGCGAAGCCCCGATCCATATCTCCAACGTGATGCTGTTCAACCCGGCGACGGGCAAGGGCGACCGCGTTGGCTTCAAGGTGCTCGAGGATGGACGCAAAGTGCGTGTGTTCCGCTCGAGCGGTGAGGCGATCGACGCCTAAGGAATGCCCCGATGAACACCCGGCTTGAAAAAATCTACAAGGACACCGTGGTGCCGAAGCTCATGAAGGAGTTCGGCTACACGAATCCGATGCAGGTGCCGAAGATCACCAAGATCACGCTGAACATGGGCGTGGGCGAGGCGGTCGGCAACAAGAAGATCCTCGAGAACGCCGTGGCCGACCTGGCCACGATCACCGGCCAGAAGCCGGTGACGACCAAGGCCCGCGTCTCGGTTGCCAGCTTCAAGATCCGCGAAGGCTGGCCGATCGGCACCAAGGTGACCCTGCGTCGCGCCAAGATGTACGAGTTCCTCGACCGCCTGATCAGCGTCGCCCTGCCGCGCGTCCGCGACTTCCGCGGCGTGTCGGGTCGCGCGTTCGACGGCCGTGGCAACTACAACATGGGCCTGAAAGAGCAGATCATCTTCCCGGAGATCAACTTCGACCAGGTCGACGCCCTGCGCGGCATGGACATCGCGATCACCACGACCGCGAAGACCGACGCCGAGGCCAAGGCCCTGCTCGCCGCCTTCAACTTCCCGTTCCGCAACTGACCTTCAGGACCTAATCATGGCCAAGACCAGCATGGTGAACCGCGAGGTCAAGCGCGAGAAGCTTGCCAAGCGTTATGCCGCCAAGCGCGCCGAGCTCAAGAAGCTGATTGCCAACCCGGCGACCGGCTATGAAGAGAAGATCGACGCCGTCAACAAGCTCGCGAAGCTGCCGCGCGACTCTTCGGAGTGCCGCCAGCGCAATCGCTGCGCCCTGTCGGGTCGCTCGCGTGGCGTCTACCGCAAGTTCGGCCTCGGCCGCAACAAGCTCCGCGAAGCCACCATGCGTGGCGACGTCCCCGGCCTCCGCAAGGCGAGCTGGTAAGACAAAAAGCTGCTATCCTAGACGGCTTGCTGAACCCACCCGGCCGGAGACGGCCGGGTTTTTCCACTGAACCTGTTCGCGAAAGCGGATATCGGTGCTACTCATAAGGAACTCTCCATGAGCATGACTGATCCCATCGCCGACATGCTGGTGCGCATCAAGAACGCGCTGGCTGTCCGCAAGACCACGGTGAAGATGCCGTCGTCCAAGATCAAGCTGTCCCTCGCCAACGTCCTGAAGGCCGAAGGCTACATCCTCGACGTGCGCCAGGCTGGCGACGCCAAGAAGCCGGAACTCGAAATCGTTCTGAAGTACTTCGAAGGCAAGCCGGTCATCGAGCGCCTCGAGCGCTTCTCGCGTTCGGGTCTTCGCCAGTACCGCGGCAAGGACGCGCTCCCGAAGGTCCTCGGCGGCCTCGGCGTGTCGATCATCTCGACGTCCAAGGGCATCATGACCGACCGCGACGCACGCCAGCAGGGCGTGGGCGGCGAAGTCCTGTGCCTCGTGGCTTGATGCAGGAGAACTGACCATGTCCCGCGTCGCCAAGAAGCCGATCGCCCTCCCGAAGGGCGTTGAAATCACCTCCACCGCCGAGCAGTTCAGCGTCAAGGGCCCGAAGGGCACCCTGGCCCTGGCCAAGCCGCAGGGCGTGGACCTGAAGAACGAGAATGGTGTCGTCACGATGGTCGCGGCGAACGCCGATGCCATCCCGATGGCCGGCACCGCGCGCGCCATCCTGTCGAACATGGTGAAGGGCGTCTCCGAAGGCTTCCAGCGCAAGCTGGAGCTCGTCGGCGTCGGTTACCGTGCTGCGATGCAGGGCAAGGACCTGAGCCTGTCGCTCGGTTTCTCGCACCCGGTCGTGTTCATCACCCCGGAAGGCATCACCATCACCACGCCGACGCAGACGGAGATCCTGATCGCCGGCGCCGATGCGCAGCTGGTGGGGCAGGTCGCGGCCAAGATCCGCGCGTTCCGCTCGCCGGAACCGTACAAGGGCAAGGGCGTCCGTTACTCGGGCGAGAACGTCATCATCAAGGAAGCCAAGAAGGCCTAAGGGTCTTCAGCTTCCAGAAGGTATCCAGTCATGGAAAAGAAAATCGCCCGCCTGCGTCGCGCCAAGTCGACGCGCCTGCACATCCGCACGCTGGGCATCGCCCGCCTGTCGGTCCTGCGCACCGGCCAGCACCTCTACGCCCAGATCTTCACGGCCGATGGCTCGAAGGTCCTCGCAGCTGCTTCGACCCTTGAAGCCGACGTCAAGTCGGGCTTGAAGGGCAGCAAGAACCTCGAAGCCGCCGCCAAGGTCGGTGCCGCCATCGCCGCCAAGGCGAAGGCTGCCGGCATCGAGGCCGTCGCGTTCGATCGTTCGGGCTACCGTTACCACGGCCGCATCAAGGCGCTCGCCGATGCGGCCCGCGAAGGCGGCCTGCAGTTCTAAGCGTCATCGATGCACCCAGGCGCGGGGTGGATTCCGCGCCTCAAACAACTATAAGCGGCGCAAAGCCGTAAATTCCCTCATTACGAGAGTCCATCATGAGCAGCAATGAAAGCCGCGATCGTCGCGACCGCGAAGGCGCAGACGACGGCATGATCGAAAAGCTGATCGCGGTCAACCGCGTCAGCAAGACCGTCAAGGGCGGTCGCCAGTTCACCTTCACCGCGCTGACGGTCGTCGGCGACGGCGCCGGCAAGATCGGCTTCGGCTACGGCAAGGCGAAGGAAGTCCCGGTTGCCATCCAGAAGTCGATGGAATACGCCCGCAAGGCGATGGTCAATGTCGACCTGAACGACGGCACCCTGTGGCACCCCGTCAAGGCCAACCATGGCGCGGCGGCGGTCTACATGCAGCCGGCGTCGGAAGGTACGGGCGTGATCGCCGGCGGCGCGATGCGCGCCGTGCTGGAAGCGGTCGGCGTCAAGAACGTGCTGGCGAAGGCCACCGGTTCGCGTAACCCGATCAACCTGGTCCGTGCCACCGTGCGCGGCCTGTCGATGATGCACTCGCCGGCCAAGATCGCGGCCAAGCGTGGCAAGAAGCTCGAGGAGATCCTCCATGGCTAACAAGACCGTCAAGGTTCGCCTGGTGCGCGGCCTCCGTGGCACCCAGCAGCGCCACCGCCTGTCGGTGCGCGCTCTCGGCCTGAACAAGCTCAACGACGTCCGTGAACTGATCGATTCGCCGCAGGTCCGCGGCCTGATCAATCAGCTCCACTACCTCGTCCGCGTCGAGGCTTAAGGAGAATCCCATGCGTCTCAACACCATCACTCACGCCGAAGGCGCCCGCAAGGAGCGCACCCGCGTTGGTCGCGGCATCGGTTCGGGCCTCGGCAAGACCTGCGGCCGCGGCCACAAGGGTTCGTTCGCTCGCGCCGGCAAGGGCAAGATCAAGCCGGGCTTCGAAGGCGGTCAGATGCCGATGCAGCGCCGTCTGCCGAAGATCGGTTTCCGCTCCAAGATGTCGCACGAGTCGGCCGAGGTCCTGCTGTACCAGCTGGCCATGCTCGACGCGGACGTCATCGACATCGTCGTCCTGCGCGCCGCCAAGCTGGTCTCGGCCGACGCCAAGAAGGTGAAGGTCGTCAAGAAGGGCGAGCTGACCAAGAAGCTCACCATCAAGGGCCTGCTGGTGACGGCAGGTGCGAAGGCGGCGATCGAAGCCGCCGGCGGATCGGTGGAGTAATCGCTTGGCCTCGAACGCGGCGACGATGATGGGTGGACTCGGTAAGTTCAAGGAACTGAAGGACCGCCTGCTGTTCGTGCTTCTCGCGTTGATCGTTTACCGGGTCGGGAGTTTCATCCCCGTCCCGGGCGTCAACCCGGAAGCGATGTTGGCCCTGTTCGAAAACCAGGGCGGCATCGTGGACATGTTTAACATGTTCTCCGGTGGCGCCCTGTCGCGTTTCAGCATCTTTGCGCTGAACGTGATCCCGTACATCTCGGCCTCGATCATCGTCCAGCTCCTCGGGCAGGTGTACGAGCCGTGGAAGGCGCTGAAGAAAGAAGGCGAGTCGGGCCGTCGCAAGCTGACCCAGTACTCGCGTTACGGTGCGGTGTTCCTCGCGATCGTGCAGGCGGGCAGTATTGCCACGGCGCTTCAGGGCTCCGCGGCTGCTGGCGGCCAGCCGGTCGTGTACAGCCCGGGCATGGGTTTCGTCTTCACGGCAGTGGTTTCGCTTACGGCCGGCACCATGTTTTTGATGTGGCTGGGTGAGCAGATCACCGAGCGCGGCATCGGCAACGGCATCTCTTTGATCATCTTCGCAGGCATCGTGGCGGGCCTCCCGGGCGCGCTCATCGACACCATGCGCCAGGTGAACGCGGGCGAGATCAGCTGGCCGGCCATCCTCGTGATCGCCGTCCTCGTGCTGGGCGTCGTCTACTTCGTGGTGTTCATGGAGCGCGGCCAGCGCCGGATCACCGTGCATTACGCCCGCAAGCAGGGGGCGCGCCAGGGCTACAACAACCAGAGCTCCCATCTGCCGCTGAAGCTGAACATGGCCGGTGTGATCCCGCCGATCTTTGCCTCCAGCCTCATCATGCTGCCGGCGACCATCACGGCGTGGACGGGCGGTACCGGCGCGGCGGAAGCGGCGGCGGCGGCGACTGATGCCGGGTGGCAGGCTCAGGTCACGCTCGCCCTGCAGAAGGTGGCCACGGCGCTGGCGCCGAACGAGCCGCTGCACATGCTGCTGTTCGCGGGCCTGATCATCGGCTTTGCGTTCTTCTATACGGCGCTGGTGTTCAATAGCCAAGAAACCGCCGACAACTTGAAGAAGTCGGGTGCGCTTGTTCCTGGGATCCGTCCGGGGCGTGCGACTGGCGACTACATCGATGGCGTGTTGACCCGCTTGACCATGATCGGCGCGCTCTACCTCGTCGCGGTTTGCTTGCTGCCGGAAGTGCTCCGCGCGACGTGGCAGGTTCCGTTCTATTTCGGCGGCACGTCGCTGCTGATCGTCGTCGTGGTGGTCATGGACTTCACCGCGCAGGTGCAGGCGCACCTCTATTCGCACCAGTACGACAGCCTTCTGAAGAAGGCCAATTTGAAGGGCGGTCCGCGCGGCGG
>JAIXTZ010000262.1 GCA_027483745.1 Lysobacteraceae bacterium | reverse complement strand
TCTCGCAGAAGGGCTGGATCCGCGCCGCCAACGGCCACGACGTCGATCCCGCGTCCCTGAGCTACCGCGAGGGCGACGCCCTGCAGAGTTTCGCCCGCGGCCGCAGCAACCTGCAGGCAGCCTTCCTCGACTCCACCGGCCGCGCCTATTCGACGGCGGCGCACACGCTGCCCTCCGCGCGCGGCAACGGCGAGCCCATCACCGGCCGCTTCACCCTGCACGCCGGCGCGCAGATGGTGGCCACGCTGGCCGCCGAAAACGATCAGCGCTTCCTGCTGGCGTCTTCGTTCGGCTACGGCTTCACCACGCGCTTCGAGAACCTCGTGGGCCGCAACAAGGCCGGCAAGGCGCTGTTCAACCCGGACAGCGGCGCGGCCGTGCTGGCCCCCGTGCCGGTGAACGATCCGGCCACCGACTGGGTGGTCGCGGTCACCACCGCCGGCCACCTGCTCGCCTTCCCGCTGAAGGAACTGCCGGAGCTCGACAAGGGCAAGGGCAACAAGCTGATCCAGATCCCGCCGGCCAAGCTGAAGAGCGGCGAGGAAGTGGTGACGGCCCTCGCCGTGGTGCGCCACGGCGGCGAAGCCACGCTGTTCTGCGGCGCGCGCAAGCTCACGCTGGGCTGGCGCGACCTGCAGGCCTACGAGGGCGCCCGCGCGAGCCGCGGCCAGATGCTGCCGCGCGGGTTCCAGAAGGTGGATCGGATCGACGTCGGCTGAGGGCCGGGGCGAGCGATGAGTGATGCGCTGATCGAAGATGCCGATCCGCCCTTGGCGCTCGCCGTGGCACGGCGGCTGCGAGACTTGTCGTGCGCTGCGCGGCATGCCGTCAACGCGCGATACGGACTGACCTGCTACGGCCGAGAGGGCCATGAGCGGCAATGGGCTTTGTGGCGCGACCATGACGACCAGCAGCTCATCGACTGGCAGGATCTCGGACCCTACGGGATCATCTGGGTCATCTGGGCCGACGCCGAGAACGCGGCCAATAAGGTGATTGGTCTCGAGTATCGCGACGACGATGTGGATCCCTCCCAGACCTGGATCAGGCTGATGCGCCTGCCGGACCACCGCCACAGCGAGCGGCTCTGCTCCGCCGTCCATGCGCTCAGCGTCGAGCGTGTCCATATGCCTGGCGACATGCCGGCGCTGTTGCGCTGGTTTCCGCACGATGCAGAGGTCGCGAAAGGTGCTGGCTTCGGGCTGCTGGACCTCGATTTCCAGGAACGAATGCCGCCCGTGGCCCTGAAGCCACCCGGCACCGTCGAGGCGCACCCGACGCTGGTCACGTATCAGCACCGTATCGGCGAAACCGAAGGCTCATGGGGCGTGTTCGACGTCCAGCAACGGCGCCCGGTGATCCCGCCGATCTATCGGGAGCTCCACTGCGATAGCGAGCGTTGGGCGGCGAACCGTCGCGACGGCGGCTGCGACGTCTTCTCCATCGATGGCGTCCTGCTCTGCCGCCATGACCATTCGCTGCATCGATGCTGGGGGAAAGACGCGTGGTACGCGCAGAAAGACGGTCGTTGGGGCCACGCTTCCTCCGACGGATCGATGACCGGAGCGTTCACGCACGACAGCCTCGATGCATTGCAGTCGTCGCCCGCCGTGCTTGAAGGGCTGCAGCCACCACCGCGCGGCAGCGAATGCGCTGTCCTGCCGGCCTCGTGGATCCAGGCCCTCCGTGACGACGTTGCCAACGGGCTCGGCTGCTACAAGTACGAAGGCCTCGCCGACGTCAGTCCCGATGGCAGCGATGGCGGGTATGCCGACCTGTCACGCACCGTGACGGTGAACGGCGACCCGGTGCTGCTTCTGGCGCTGCGCTACTCGTCGGAACGCTGGCTGGTTCTCGAACACGACTGGGAGGATCTGGTCGCGAGGAGCCTGCTTCGGGTGGTGCCGGAGAACGGTCGCTTTTCGCTGGCGGCTTGCCCGCCCGGAGGCGATGACGAGGCGTTCGTTTCCTGCTTGATCGCACCGCCGTAAGCACGCTCTCTCGGCGGCAACGCGACCGGGACGACGCCGAGGCCCGACGATCCGCCCTGGAACCTCGCCTCCCGCCAGTTCAGGGTGCCTCAGCGCGACTGCCGCTCAGCGCATCCGGCACGACGGCTTCCGCCCGTTCGCCCGTGCCTGCGCCGCCACGGGCTGCAGCTCCGCGACCCGGGCCTGCAGCGCGGCGATGCGATTCACCGGGTTGGGATGCGTCGAGAGGATCTGCGGCGGACGGTCTCCGCCGCTCACGTCGATCATCGCCTGCCACAGCCGCACGGCCCCTTCGGGGTCGAAACCGGCCTCGGCCATCAAGCGCTGGCCAAGCACATCGGCTTCCGTTTCGTGGACACGCGAGAAGGGCAGCATCACGCCGAGCTGTGCACCCAAGCCCAGGGCACCCATGAGCAGACGCGTGCTCTCGGGCGAGGTTCGCGAGCCGCTGTAGGACTGCGCGGCCTCGAGGGCCACTCCGGCCGCCATCTGCTGCGACACGCGTTCCGAGGCATGACGCGAAATGACATGCGCGAGTTCATGCGCCAACACGGCGGCCAATTCGTCCTGCGTCCTCGCCACCGTCCACAGACCGGTGTTGACCCCGACCTTGCCCCCAGGCAGCGCGAAGGCATTCGGGTTCGGGTCATCGAACACCCGAACCTCCCAGGCAACCCGCTGGCCGGCGCTCGGCAACGCGAGCTTCAATGCATCCACCACGCACTGCGCACTGCCCGACTTTCGCGCGTCACGGGAGAGCCGATCGCTCTGCTTCATCCGTTCGAACGCGCTGGCGCCGAGCTGGTCCATCTGCGCGTCGCTGACAGCGATGAACTGGCTGCGGCCCGTGGGTGACGTCGCGCAACCGGAAAGCCACAGCGAGGCCAGCACCAGGGCGCCCGCGCGCGCCATGCGCGCGACAAAGGGCGAAACGGCAGGCGTGCATTCGTTCAACAGCATCGTCGTGCTCCTCGCGGATGGGACGGAAGTCTAACGCCCCGATGACGCCGCGCTCGGCTAGGCTTGCGCCATCCTGGGCGGAGTGGATCGCATGTTGAAGTGGATCGGTCGCGGCCTGCTGGCCCTGCTTGCGCTGGCCCTGCTCCTCGCACTGGCCGCATGGCTGCTGCTGCGCGGCAGCGTCCCGACCTACGACGGTGAACTGAGCCTGCCGGGGCTCTCGGCGCCGGTGTCGGTGACGCGCGACGCCAACGGCGTCGTCGACATCGAAGCGGCGAACGAGCTCGACATGGCGCGCGCGCTGGGCTTCGTGCACGGGCAGGAGCGCTTCTTCGAGATGGACCTGACCCGGCGCGTCGCCGCCGGTGAACTCTCGGCGCTGTTCGGCGCCCGCGCGCTGGAGGTCGACCGCACCAACCGCTTGCACCGCCTGCGCGCCCGCAGCGAAGCCTCGCTCGCCGAGATCGCCGGCCCGCGCGCCGCGGCGTTGAAAGCCTACACGGACGGCGTGAATGCGGGCCTGGATTCACTGGCGGTTCGGCCGTGGCCCTACCTGCTGCTCCAGCAGTCGCCGAAGCGCTGGAGCGAGGTGGATTCCGCGCTCACCGGCTACGCGATGTTCTTCGACCTGCAGGACGAAGCGAACTCGCGCGAGCTCGCGCTCTGGCGCATCCGCAACGTGCTGCCGGCGCCACTGTCCGACCTGCTGCTGCGCGACGGTACGGCATGGGACGCGCCGCTTTTCGGTGCGGCGCGCGGCGACGCCGTACTGCCCGGCCCCGAGATGCTCGACCTGCGCGCGCTGCCCCAGGCCCCGGACGAAGTCCCCACGGCCACCGCGGAGCCCGCCGCCCCCGGCAGCAACAACTTTGCCGCTGGCGCGGCGGCCACCGCCGATGGCCGCGCCATCGTCGCCGGCGACATGCACCTCGGGCTGCGCGCACCGTCGCTCTGGTATCGCGTGCGCTTGCGCTACGCGGATGCCGAGGCGCCCGACGGCGGTGTCGACGTCACCGGCGTGAGCCTGCCCGGCGTGCCGGGCGTGATCGCCGGGAGCACGCCTCGCGTGGCCTGGGCCTTCACCAACAGCTACGGCGACTGGCTGGATTTCTTCCGCGTCGATTTCGCCGACGCGGCGAAGACCCGCTATCTCACGCCCGATGGGGAAGCGGACGTCGTCGTGCATCGCGAGACCATCGAGGTGGCGAATGCCCCCGCCGAAGTCCTCGAGGTCCGCGAAACGCGCTGGGGCCCGATCACCCACGAGGAGGTGGACGGCAGCGCGCTGGCTCTGCGCTGGACCGCGCAGCTGCCCGGCAGCCTCAACTTCGCCCTGCTCGACCTCGTGCATGCGGGCGATCTCGACGCCGCTCTGCGCATCGCCCGCGAGGCCGGCGTGCCGGCGCAGAACATGCTCATCGGCGATGCGAATGGGCGCATCGCATGGCGACTCGTGGGGCGCATCCCGGTTCGCGTCGGCGGCTGCGATCCGAAGTCGCCCCTGCAGCCCCTGCAGGGCTGCGACTGGGCGGGCTGGCACCCGGCCGCGGCGCCGCTGCAGCCGGAGCTCGTCGATCCGCCCTCCGGCCGGCTGTGGTCGGCCAATGCGCGCATCACCGACGGCGAAATGCTCGCCCTGATCGGCGACTCGGGCTACGCGCTGGGTGCCCGCCAGAAGCAGATCGCGGAGGCCCTCGGGGCGACGGCGATGCTCGACGAACCGGCCCTGCTGGCACTGCAGCTAGACGATCGTGCGCTCTTCCTGGAGCGCTGGAACCGCCTGCTGCGCGACACCGTCGCCCCGATGTCGGCCACTGAATGGCGGGACATCGCCGAAGCCGCCAAGGACTGGGAGGGCCGCGCCTCGATCGATTCCAGCGGCTACCGGCTCACCCGCACGTTCCGCCTCGAAGTGCTGGCCCGTGTGCGCAACGGACTGCTGGGGCCGGCCAAGGCGGCGCTGGGGGAGCGTTTCGTGATGCCCGATCTGCCGCAACTCGAAGGGGTGCTCTGGCCGCTGCTCGAACAACATCCGGCGCACCTGCTGCCACCGCGCTTCGAAAGCTGGGACGCCCTGCTGGCCGACGCCGCCCGCGCCGCCGCCACCGAGATCCGTGGCGGTCACCCGGGGCCGCTCACCGCGCGAACGTGGGGGGAAGCGAACCTCAGTCGCGTCTGCCATCCGCTCGCCAGTGGCGTTCCGGAATGGCTGCGCCCCCACCTGTGCATGCCTTCGGAGCCCCTGCCGGGCGATGTGCAGATGCCCCGCATCCAAGCCCCCGCTTTCGGCGCCAGCCAGCGCATGGTGGTCTCGCCAGCGCATCGCGAGAGCGCGATCTTCCAGCTGCCCGGGGGACAAGCCGGCCATCCGATGTCGCCCTACTGGGGCGCGGGCCACGAGGCATGGTCCCGGGGACGGCATGCCCCTTTCCTGCCCGGCGCGGCCACGGCGCGGCTCGAACTCACGCCGTGACGACAGTCGGCCGAGGGCAACCTTCAAACTGGGCAAACCCGCCCGAAACCGCTGGCAGGTGGGCGCCGCTTTCCCCCACTATGGGACGTATCGGGGCATCGAGGGGATCTCATGGCTGGCAATGACGGCGTGGTTCGCGGCACACAGGTGAACAACCCGGGGCCGGACTGGAACCACCTTCGCGAAACGGTGCTGATGATGGAGCTGGCGGTCGCGCAGGTCGAAGCCGCGATGACCGACAGCAATGCCTCGGTGGACGCGCTCACCGGCACCTTCACGACGATGGCCAACACCATCAAGTTGATCAACGAGCGCATCTCCGGGCTCGCCGACACCGAGGCCACCGGTCCGGTGAAGATGGAGCTGATGATGGCGACGATGAACGTCGCCGGGATGGTCAATCAGGCCATCGTGGCCTTCCAGTTCTACGATCGTCTCTCCCAGCGCCTCTCCCACGTCAACCATGGCTTGGCGTGGCTCGCGGAACTCGTCGGCGACCAGGACCAGGCGGCGTCTGCGGCGGCCTGGGCCGCCCTCCAGGGCAAGATCCGCGCGCGCTATTCGATGCCGGAGGAAGTGGAGATGTTCGAGGCCGTGCTGCTGCGCGGCCTCACCGTCGAGCAGGCGATCCGGGAGTTCATGGACAAGATGAACAGCAAGGGCGACGACATCGAGCTGTTCTAGCCCTTCAGCTTTTTGAACCCCTCGACGGCCGCCAGCACCAGCGCGCCGACCAGAACGCCCACCAGCGCCTCCAGCAGCGCGGCAACGAGGCCCGAGACCGCACCCGCCATTGCCGCGACGTCCTGCACCGCGTGGTGCACCGCCGGCACGTTGTGCACGAGGATGCTGCCGCCCACGAGGAACATCGCGGCGGTCCCGGCGATCGAAAGGAACTTCATCAGCAGCGGGGCCCCGACCAGCATCGCGCGGCCGACGGCCTTTGCCACGGCGCTGGCCTTCGACTGCAGCCAGAGGCCCACGTCATCGATCTTGACGATGCCGGCCACGAGGCCGTAGACGCCGACAGTCATCAGCACCGAGATGCCAGCCAGTACGCCGAACTGCTTCACCAGCGGCTGCGTGGCGACGGTGCCGAGCGCGATGACGATGATCTCGGCGGAGAGGATGAAATCGGTGCGGATCGCCCCTTTGATCTTGTCCTTCTCGAACGCCACCATGTCGACGCTCTCGTCGGCCACGGCGGCCCGAAGTGCCGCTTCTTCTGCGGCGCCTTCCGCCGGATGCAGCCAGCGATGGGCAATCTTCTCGACCCCCTCGAAGCACAGGAAGGCGCCGCCGAGGATCAGCAGGGGCGGGATCGCCCACGGCGCAAAGGCGGCGATGGCCAGCGCCGCCGGGACGAGGATGACCTTGTTGATGGCCGAGCCCTTGGCCACCGCCCACACCACCGGCAACTCCCGATCGGCCTGGACGCCTGCCACCTGGTTGGCGTTCAGCGCGAGGTCGTCACCAAGCACGCCGGCGGTCTTCTTCGCGGCGACCTTGGTCATCACCGAGACGTCGTCCAGAAGGGTGGCGATGTCGTCGATCAGGGCGAACAGGCTGCTTCCGGCCACGGGGGGTCCTTGGGGCGTTGAGAGGGAGACCGCGGATTCTCCCACGCCGCGCCTCCCTCCATGCGGGCCTCGGCGCGGCCCGTCGCGGCTCAGCCTGCGACGGCCTGCTCGTGCACGCCCGCGATGGCGCGGCCGCTCGGATCGGCCGCCTTCGCGAAGGCCGCGTCCCAGGCGATGGCTGCGGGTGACGAACAGGCGATCGACTTGCCACCCGGCACCGTGGCCGCCGCCGCGCCGCCCGGGAAGTGCGACTCGAAGATCCGGCGGTAGAAGTAGGCCTCCTTGGTCTGCGGCGGGTTGATCGGGAAGCGGCGTTCGGCGCCGGCGAACTCGGCGTCACTCACCTGCGCCTCGGCGTGCGCCTTCAGGCCGTCGATCCAGCCGTAGCCGACGCCATCGCTGAACTGCTCCTTCTGCCGCCACAGGATGCTTTCCGGCAGGCAGCCCTCGAAGGCGGTGCGCAGCAGCCACTTCTCCACCGGGCGCCCGCCGGCCACGCGCGCGCGGACGCGCTTCTGCTCAGGGTCGATGGCCATGGCCGTGTCGAGGAAGGCGAGGTCGAGGAAAGGCACGCGCGCCTCGATGCCGAAGGCGGCCATGCTCTTGTTCGCGCGCAGGCAATCGAACTGGTGCAGCGCGTCGAGCTTGCGCACCGTCTCGGCGTGGAACTCGCGGGCATCCGGCGCCTTGTGGAAGTACAGGTAGCCGCCGAACACCTCGTCGCTGCCCTCGCCCGACAGCACCATCTTGATGCCCATCGAGCGGATGCGGCGCGCCAGCAGGAACATCGGCGTCGAGGCGCGGATGGTGGTGACGTCGTAGGTCTCGATGTGGCGGATGACCTCGGAGAGCGCGTCGAGGCCCTCCTCGAAGGTGAAGTGGAACTCGTGGTGCGCGGTGCCCAGCGCCTCGGCGGCGACGCGCGCGGCGGCAAGGTCGGGCGAGCCATCGAGGCCCACCGCGAAGCTGTGCAGGCGCGGCCACCACGCCTCGCTCTTGCCGTCGTCCTCGACGCGCTGCTTGGCGAACTGCGCCGCGCACCAGGCGATCACTGAGGAATCGAGCCCACCCGACAGCAGCACGCCGTAGGGCACGTCGCACATCAGCTGGCGGCGCACGGCCTGCATCAGCGCGTCCTTCAGCGCGGCCGGCGCGATGGCCTGGCCGTCGACGTTGGCGAACTCGCGCCACTCGCGCGTCCGGTAGGGACGGATCTGCCCTTCCGCCGAATCCAGCAGGTGACCCGGCGGAAAGATGGCGACGTCGTCGCAGGTGCCGACCAGCGCCTTCATCTCCGAGGCCACCCACAGCCGGCCCTCGCGGTCGTGGCCGAAGTACAGCGGGATCACGCCCATCGGGTCGCGGGCGACCAGGTAACGCTGCTGCGCCGAATCCCACAGGGCGAAGGCGAAGATGCCGTTGAGCGAATCGACGAAGCCCGGCCCCTGCTCGCGCCACAGCGCGTTGATCACTTCGCAGTCGCTCTGCGTGGTGAAGGCATAGGGCACGGTGAGCGCGGCTTCGAGTTCGCGGTGGTTGTAGATCTCGCCGTTCACCGCCAGCGCCAGCGCGCCGTCGGTCGAGCGCAGTGGCTGCGCGCCGCCGTGGATGTCGACGATGGAGAGGCGCTCATGCGCCAGCACGGCGCCGGCGTCGGCATACACGCCGCTCCAGTCGGGGCCGCGATGGCGGATGCGCGCCGCGGCCTGCACGGCCTGCCGGCGCAGGGGTTCGAGTTCGGCCGAGGCTTTAAGCCCGAAGATCGCGACGATGCCGCACATGGGAATCTCCTTGGGGTTTCGAAAGCGCAAAAAGGAGAAGGCCCGCGCTGTTGCCAGGCGGGCCTTCGGGGTTCGGGGTTCGATGTGCTG
>JAIXTZ010000217.1 GCA_027483745.1 Lysobacteraceae bacterium | reverse complement strand
CACTATACAGCAGTTTCGAAGTTCGTCAACACCGTAAAGCGCAAACTTTCTTCTCAACCCCCCTCCGCCGGCCACCCCGTTTCCGGGCCACCCAGCGAAGGGGCGCGAACTATAGGCAACCGACGCAGCGCGTCGCAAGCCCTTCACGATGTGTTTTCCGCCAAGCGGGATTGCTGTTCAGTTTCGGCCGCGAAAACCCGGCCAAGTGCGGCCCGAAACTGAACGAGCGTGCGCGGAACCCTCAGCCCGCCACGAGGCGGATGCGCGCGAAGGTGCGCTTGCCGACCTGGAGCACGGCCTCGAACCCCGGCAAGAACGCGCGCTGCGGGTCTTCGAACACGTCGCCATCAATACGTACGGCGCGCTCTTTCAGTTTGCGCATCGCTTCCGAGTTGCTCGGCGTCAGGCCGGCCTGCGTCAGCAGCGCCGCGATTCGCAGCCCTTCGGCCGGCGCCGCGAGCTCGGTGAGCGGGAGCTGGGAGGTATCGCCGGCGCCCGTCACCACCGCCTGCCAACCCGCAATCGCCTTCTCGGCCTCGGCGGCGCCGTGGAAGCGCACCGCCAGTTCGCGGGCAAGCCGCAGCTTCAGGTCGCGCGGGTGGACCGTGCCGGCCGCGACCTCCGTCTTCAACGAAGCCAGTTCGGCCAGAGAGATCTCGAAGCTGAGCAATTCGATCCATCGCCACATCAGCTCGTCGCCGATCTTCATCGTCTTGGTGACGATGTCGATGGCGGGCTCGTCGATGCCGATGTAGTTGCCGAGCGACTTGCTCATCTTGTTGACGCCATCGAGCCCCTCGAGCAGCGGCATCGTCATGACGACCTGCGGCGCCTGGCCGTGGTGCTCCTGCAGGCCGCGGCCCATCAACAAGTTGAAGCGCTGGTCGGTGCCACCCAATTCGACGTCGGCCTTCAGCGCCACGGAGTCGTAGCCCTGCACCAGCGGGTAGAGGAACTCATGGATGGCGATCGGCTGCTGGCCGCTGAAGCGCTTCTGGAAGTCGTCGCGCTCCAACATCCGCGCCACCGTGTGCTGCGCCGCCAGCTTGATCATGTCGGCCGCCGTCATGGCACCGAACCACTCACTATTGAAGCGGACCTCAGTCTTGTCCCGGTCGAGGATCTTGAAGACCTGGTCGGCATAGGTCTGGGCGTTCGCGAGGACGTCCTCGCGGGTCAGCGGCTTGCGGGTGGCGCTCTTGCCGGTCGGGTCGCCGATCATCCCGGTGAAGTCGCCGATCAGGAAGATCACCTGGTGCCCGAGATCCTGGAACTGCCGCATCTTGTTGAGCAGCACGGTGTGGCCGAGGTGCAGGTCCGGCGCGGTCGGGTCGAAGCCCGCTTTGATGCGCAGCGGCCGGCCGGTGGCAAGGCGGGCGGCGAGGTCCTCGAGCTTGATGATGTCGTCCGTCCCGCGCGCGAGTTGCGCAAGGGCGGTGTCCGGCGTGGTCATGGGCGGCACTTCATAACGATGAAAGGGTGAGTGGGGCCCCGGAACGGAGGCCGGCGCGTTAACCTCAGGTTAAACGCTGGGGCTCAAAAAAACCAAGCGCTTCAAAGGTTTGACGATGGTTTTCGGCTGTGGGTAAGTTACGACCGTTGCCGTCTTCCGGAGTTGCGCCTTGTCGAATGCCCGCCGTCTCGCGCCCAAGGCGCCGCGAGCCCTGCCGATCGCCCTCGCGGGCGCCCTTGCTGTGCTGCTCGGATCGATCGTTCCGGCGCTGGATGGCGCAATGGAACGGGAAGCCCAGCCGGAACGTGTGACGCAGGCCATCGCCCTGCCCCCGCCGCCCGTCGCGACCGCCACCAGCGCGCCGCGCAATGACTGGCAAACGGTGCGCATCGCTTCCGGCCAAACCCTGGGCAGCGTGTTCGCCGATCTCGGCTTGCCCGCCAGCACCATGCATCGCGTGCTGGAGGTGCCGGAGGCCAGCCAGATGGCTTCGCGTCTGCGCGTGGGCAGCGAACTCGCTTTCGAGATCGGTGCCGACGGCGAGCTCAAGGGCCTGCGCTTCGACCAGGACGAAAGCAAGCGCGTGCAGTTGGCGGTGTCGGAATCTGGCATCGAACGCGAAGTGATAGAGCGGCCGATGGAGCGCCGCGTGGTGATCGCCGGCGGCACGATCCGCAGCTCGCTGTTCGCCGATGGCGCGAAGGCCGGCCTCAGCGCGGCCGTCATGAACGACATGGTGAAGGCCCTGCAGTACGACATCGACTTCGCCCAGGACCTTCGCGAGGGCGATGCCTTCCAGATCGTCTATGAGGAACTGTGGCGCGAGGGTGAGCGCCTGCGCGACGGCGGCGTGGTCGCGGTCAACTTCATCAACCAGGGCAAGCCCTACACGGCGGTGCGCTTCGAGCACAACGGCCAGCAGGAGTTCTTCGACCTCGACGGCCGCCCGCTGCGCAAGAGCTTCATGCGCACGCCGATCGAATTTGCGCGCTTGAGCTCGGGCTTCGGCGCGCGACGCCACCCGATCCTCGGCCGCATGCGCATGCACAAGGGCGTCGATTACGCCGCCCCGACCGGCACGCCGATCTTCGCGGCCGGCGATGCGCGGGTGAAGTTCGCCGGCTGGCAGAACGGGTACGGCCGCACCGTCATCCTCGACCACGGCAACGGCATCACCACGCTGTACGCGCACATGTCGCGACTGGGCAGCTACCGCGTGGGCCAGCGCGTCCAGCAGGGCCGCACCATCGGCTACGTGGGTACGAGCGGCCTGTCGTCAGGCCCGCACCTGCACTACGAATTCCGCGTCAATGGCGTCCACCGCAATCCGCTGACGGTGACGATGCCGAAGCCCGAGCCGCTGACCGGCGCAGCGCTGGCCGAGTACCGCCGCGCCACGGCGCCGGCGCTGGCCCAGCTGAAGCGCATCGAAGGCTTCCAGCTCGCGGCGCGCTGACCGCTCGTGCCGACGCCCGACGCCGGCCCGAACGTCTCGGGACCCTCGACAGCGCGATTTATCGGGCTCATTTCCGGAACCAGCGCCGACGGCATCGATGCCGCGCTGTTGACGGTCTCGAAGGAAGCGCCGGGCGCAACCCCGCGCATCGCAGTGGCCCACGCCCGCACCACGCCCTACCCGCCCGCGCTTCGGGCCACGATCCTGCGGGTCTCGCAGGTCGATGCCCGGTTGGATCTCGATGAATTCGGCGCGCTGGACACCGCCATCGGCGAGGCATTCGCACAAGCCGCCGACGCCTTGATGGCCGAAGCCGGACTGTCTCCCGCCGACGTGCGGGCGATCGGTTCGCACGGCCAAACCCTCCGCCATCGACCCCGACCCCCGCATCGCTTCACGCTGCAGGTGGGCGACCCGAACGTCATCGCCGAGCGCACGGGCTGCGACGTCGTCGCCGATTTCCGCCGCCGCGACGTGGCCGCGGGGGGCGAAGGCGCGCCCCTGATGCCCGCGTTCCATGCGGCCGTGCTCGGCCATCCGGGCGAAGTGCGCGCAGTGCTCAACCTCGGCGGCATCGGCAACCTGACGCTGTTGCCTCCGGATGGCCCGGTGCGCGGCTTCGACACCGGCCCGGCGAACGGGCTGATGGACGCGTGGTGTCTTGAGCACACCGGTCACGCCTACGACGCCGGCGGGGCCTGGGGAGCCACCGGGCGCGTGCTTCCGGCGCTGCTGCAGCGCTGCCTCGCCGAACCGTGGCTGGCCCTGCCGCCGCCGAAGAGCAGCGGCCGCGACCAGTTCCACCTCGGCTGGCTGCGCGCGCGCCTGGGGGGTGGCGAGGCAGCGCAGGACGTGCAGGCGACGCTGGTGGAATTCAGCGCCCGCAGCATCGTCGATGCCCTGCAGGCCACGCAGCCGGGAACGACACGGCTGGTCGCCTGCGGCGGTGGCGTGCACAACGCCCTGCTCATGGCGCGTCTCGCCGCGATGCTGCCGGGCGTGGTGGTGGAAAGCAGCGCCGAGCACGGGATCGACCCCGATGCGGTCGAGGCCTCGGGCTTCGCTTGGTTGGCTTGGCAGACCCTCGAGCGGCGGCCGGGCAATCGTCCGGAGGTGACGGGGGCCGCGGGGCCGCGCGTGCTGGGCGTGATCGTTCCGGGGCGTCGCGGCGACTGAACCCGCCGATCGGGCTCAACTGCCTTCGGTGGGATTGCGTGTGTACGCCGGCGCGTCGTCGGGCAGATCGGTCATCGCGTTCATCGCTTCGTAGAACGCGCGGGCTTCCTCGTCGTTCCACGCGCCACGCAGGCGGGCGATGTCGCCCGGCACCGGCGGCGGCTCCGGCTCGGCCATGCCGAGCGCCTGCTTGAGCAGGTGCAGGATCACGTCGTTGAGTGGCCAGCCCTTCTGACGGGCCAGCTCTTTGAGCCTTTCGGCCACACGCTCATCGATGTCGCGGACGAGGAAATCGGCCATGGGGGCGGGCCGCGCTCCGAGGAAGGGATCAGGCCTTTGAGCTTACGCCCGGGGGTGTATGGCGCGCTAGCCACGCCACCAGCGCGATCGCGGGCAGGGCCAGCGCTGCGGTGCCGGCAAAGAACAGGGCATAGGCCTCCATCAGCGGCCGCGTCTGGGCGAGCGTCTCGACGATGACGCCGGAAAAGCCCTTCATCACCTTGCCGAGCAGGGCGTAGAACGAACTCAGCAGCGCGTACTGGGTGGCGGTGTAGCCGACGTTGGTGAGACTCGACATGTAAGCGATCAGCGCAATGCCGGCGAAACCGGCACTGAAGTTGTCGATCGCCATGGCGATGCCGAACACGACGGTGTCCGCGCCGGACAAGGCGAGCCACGCGAAGGCCAGGTTCGACAACGGTCCCAGCACGGCGCCCAGCAGTAGTGTGGGGAACAGGCCAAGGCGCAGAGCGGCCACGCCGGCCGCCGCGGTGCCGAGGAACGTGGCCGCGAGGCCGATGCCGCCGCGCACCTTGCCGATCGTTTGCTCGACGATGCCGAGGTCGGCATACAGCGGGTTCGCCATCGGCCCCATGACGAAATCCGCGAGCCGATACAGGCTGATCGCCGCGAGCACGGCCAGCGCCATCTGCCGGTGTTGGCGGAAGAAGGCGATGAAGGGGCCAAGGATCGCGTCGTACAGCCCGCGCGGCGTCCACAGCGGCGGAAGGCCGACCGTCGATGGCCCCGTGCTGCGCGGTTCGCCCACGAACAGCACCACGACCAGCGCGGCGAAGGCCATGGCCGCGAAGGCGGCGTAGGACGAGGCCCAGCCGACCTGGGCGGCCACCAGGAAGATCAGCGCATCGGTCAGCAGCAGCGCCGTGCGATAGCCAAGCTGGTAGGCGGCGCTGAGGATCGCCAACTGGTCGCTGCTTTCGGCGCACTCGATGCGCCAGGCGTCGATGACGATGTCCTGCGTGGCGGAGGCCAGCGCCACGCCCAGCGCGATCGCCCCGAACAGCTGCAGGTGGCCCTTCGGCGTGAGGAGGGCCATCGCCAGCAGTCCGAGCACCACCCCGCCCTGCGCCAGCAGCAGCCAGCCGCGGCGCCGGCCAAGACGGCCGAGCAGCGGCACCGTGGTGCGGTCGACGACCGGGGCCCACAGGAATTTCACCGAGTAGGCGATGCCGACCCACGATAGGAAGCCGATGGCTCCGAGCTCGATGCCCTCGGTGCGCAGCCAGAAGCCGAGCGTGTTGCCGACCAGCATGAAGGGCAGGCCCGCGGCGAGGCCGAGCACGAGCAGCAGGGCGACCTTCGGGTCGCGAACGCCGCGCAGCACCTCGCGCCAGCCCGGGCGCGGGGTCGCTACCGGCGTCGAGGACGTGGTCGAATCAGTCGGCATAGTCGACGACGAAGGGCGCGTGGTCGGAGAAGCGCGGCTCCGGGTGGATCGCGCAATCCTTCAGCCGCGACGCCAGACCGGGGCTGACCAGCTGGTAATCGATGCGCCAGCCCACGTTCTTGGCCCGCGCCGCGCCGCGCTGGCTCCACCACGTGTAGTCCTGCCCGTCCGGGCGCAGGCGCCGGTAGGCGTCGACCCAGCCGTCCTCCTCGAGAAGCGCCGTCAGCCAGGCACGCTCCTCGGGCAGGAAGCCGGAGTTCTTCTCATTGGACTTGGCGTTGCGGATGTCCTTCGGCGTGTGCGCGATGTTCCAGTCGCCGCAAACCACGACATCGCGCCCGGTGGCCAGCAGTGCCTGCAACTGTGGGCGGAACCAGCGCATCACCTCGAACTTGAAGCCCTGGCGCTCGTCGCCCGAGCTGCCGGACGGCAAGTACAGGGAAACGACGGACAAATTGCCGAACCGGGCTTCCAGCCAGCGCCCCTCTTCGTCGAACGGCGCCCAGCCGAGGCCGGTGGCGTAAGCGTCCGGCTTCGCGCGGCTGTAGACCGCCACGCCCGAGTAGCCCTTCTTCGTCGATGCATCGCGGAAGGCCACGTGCCAACCCGCCGGCCGGAACAACGCGTCGGCCAGCTGGTGCTCCTGCGCCTTGGTCTCCTGCACGCACAGCACGTCGATGCCGGCATCGGCGAACCAGGCGAAGAATCCCTTGCTGGCCGCGGAGCGGAGGCCGTTGGCGTTGAAGCTGCAAATGCGCATGGAAAGAAGGGCCAAGGATCAGAGCCGGATTGTCGCCGATCCGGCCGTGCCGCCGCGCGTTGCAGCCTTGCAGATGCGCGGCGAATGGGCTTTCCGCTAGCCTGACGGCCTGTCCGACCGATGCCGGAGCCCGCGTGAGCGCCTACCGCCAAGCTTTCCTCACCCTGTCGCTGCGCGCGGAAGCGCTGCGCTTCGGCGAGTTCCACCTGAAGTCGGGCCGCACCAGCCCGTACTTCTTCAATGCCGGGCAGTTCAACACCGGCGCCACGCTCTCAGGCCTGGCCGACTGCTACGCCGAGGCGCTGCTGGAGAGCGGTGTGGCGTTCGACATGCTGTTCGGCCCCGCCTACAAGGGCATCCCGCTGGCCACGGCGCTGGCGATGGCGCTGGCCAAGCGCGGCCGCGACGTGCCGGTGGCCTTCAACCGGAAGGAAGCCAAGACCCACGGCGAGGGCGGCACCCTGATCGGCGCCTCGCTGAAGGGCCGCGTGCTGATCGTCGACGACGTGATCACCGCCGGCACCGCCGTCCGCGAGTCGGTCGAGATCATCCGCGCCGCGGGCGGCACGCCCTGCGGCGTGCTGATCGCGCTGGACCGCCAGGAGCGCGGCGCGGAAGGCCAGCGTTCCGCGGCCCAGGAGGCCTCGGCGGCGCTGGGCGTGCCGGTGGTCTCCGTCGCCCGGCTGGACGACCTGTTCACCTTCGTCGCCGACCGGCCGGAACTGACCCTGCATCGCGAGCGCCTGCTGGCGTATCGTGCGGCTTACGGTTCGATCGACGGATGATCTGACATGGCCCGTATCGCCCCCGACCGCCGCATGATGCGGCACGCCACGCTGGTGATCGCCCTCCTGGCCGCGCTACCGATGGCCGTCGGCCCCGTGTTGGCACAGCGCACCGACGCGACGGCGGAGAAGAAGCTGTACCGCTGGACGGACTCCAGCGGCAAGGTCCACTACACCGACGCCTTGCCGCCCGACGTGGTCAACCAGGCCCGGGCGGAACTGAGCGCCACCACGGGCTTGGTTCGCAGCACCGTCGATCGCGCGATGACGGCCGAAGAACGCCGTGCCGCCGAGGCAGCCGCCCTCAGCGCCGCCGAAGAGCAGGCCCGACTCGATAACTTGAGACGCTCCGAAGAGGCGAAAGTCAGCAGCTTCCGGACCGAAGACGACCTGCGCGCCGCGTACGCCGACCGCCAGAAAATCGTCGACGAGACGCTCGAGAGCCTTGAAGCGGCGATCAATGCCCAGCGCGGCAGCCTGCACCAGCAGCTTGGCGTGGCGGGCGATGCGGAGCTGGCGGGCCGACCGGTGGCAGAACGCACCACCAAGGTCATTTTCGAGCTGCGCGAAGAACTCCAGAAGCAGGAGCAGGACCGGGTAGAGCGCGCCGCCGAGCGCCAGGTGCTTGGCGAAGAGATGGAGCGCCTCGTCGTGCTCTTTCGCGAGCGCCAAGCCGCCCGTGAGCGCGAGATGTCTCCAGACTTGTAATCCGCATCCGCGACGGCGTGATGGCCGGAGCCGCTAGCGCGGCGCGGCTGGCGTCGGTCAAAAGGGCAGGGTCAGATCGCCGCGGACGGCGAGGATCGCGTCGCGGAACGCCTGTTGGACGCGCGCCAAGGCGGTTTCATTGTCGGCCTCGAAGCGCAGAACCAGGATCGGCGTGGTGTTGGATGCCCGCACGAGTCCCCAACCATCCGGCCAGTCGGCGCGCACGCCATCGATCGTTGAGACGCGGGCCCCCTCGAAGCGCGCGCTCGCGACGAACGCCTCGATGAAGGCGTGCGGCTGGCCTTCCTGCATCTCGATCTTGAGCTCGGGGGTGCTGGTGGCCTTGGGCAACTCGGCGAAGACCTCTTCCGGCTCCTCCGCGCGGGTGGCGAGGATCTCGAGCAGGCGCGCGGCTGCGTAGAGGCCGTCGTCGAACCCGTACCAGCGCTCCTTGAAGAAGAAGTGGCCGCTCATCTCGCCGGCAAGCTCGGCTTCGGTCTCCTTCATCTTCGCCTTGATCAGCGAATGGCCGGTCTTCCACATCAGCGGGCTGCCGCCGTGGCGCAGCACGTAGCCGGCGAGGTGCCCCGAGCACTT
>JAIXTZ010000117.1 GCA_027483745.1 Lysobacteraceae bacterium | reverse complement strand
TCCGCGCTCAGCCTGCGATCAACGCAGGTTGATGATGGTCTGCTGGATCTGGTCGGTGGTCTGGATCATCTGCGCGTTGGCCTGGAAGTTGCGCTGCGCGACGATCATGTTCACCAGCTGCTCGGTGAGCTCGACGTTGGAGCCCTCCAACGCGCCCGACGTCACCAGGCCGAAGTCCGAGGTGCCGGCCGCGCCGCGGCGCGGGCCGCCGGAGTCGAAGGTTTCCGACCAGACGTTGTCACCGAGGTTCTGCAGGCCCTGCTGGTTCGGGAAGGTGGTGAGCGCCACCTGGCCGAGCGGCGAGGCGACGCCGTTGGTGTAGCGCGCGAACACCACGCCTTCCTGCGAGAACTCGATGCCGATCAGGCGGCCGGTGGTGTAGCCGTCCTGGCGCAGGTCGTTGATGGCGAAGCGCTCGCCGTACTGGGTCGAGCTGCGCAGGTCGAGCGTCAGGTTGATCGGCGCCGCGCCCGTCGTCGGCGTGTAGGCCGGAAGGGTGATGAAGCCGGTGGCCGGGGCGGTCAGCGCGCCCTGGGCGTCGTATTGCAGCGTCTGCGCCGCGCCGACGGCGGTGCCGTCGATGTAGTTGTGCAGCTGCCACTCGTTGGCGTTCGCCGTCTTCACGTAGTACAGCGTCTGCACGTGGGCCACGCCCAGCGAGTCGTACAGCGTGATCGAGGTCGAGTGGTTGAAGGTGTTGGTGTCGTTCGGGTCGAAGGGCGACGCCGCCGGCACGGTGCCGTTGGCCGGCAGGTTCGAGCCGACCACCACTTCGGTCGACGCGCTGGGCGCACTGTCCGTGGTGGTGAGCTGCAGGTCCTGCAGGCGGCCGGTCTCGAAGTTGTTGCCGCTCTGGTCGGTCGGCGGGAAGATCTGCAGCCGCGCGCCGGTCGGGTTGACCACGAAGCCGTCGCGATCAAGCTGGAAGTTGCCGGCGCGCGAGTACACCGTGGCGCCGTTGTTGTTGAGGGTGAAGAAGCCGCCGCCCGAGATCGCCACGTCGAGGTTGCGGTTGGTGAACTCGATGCTGCCCTGGGTGAACTGCTGCGTGATGCCGGTGACGCGCACGCCGGAGCCGGCGGTGTTGCGCGAGGTGCCGAAGATCGACGCCGCGTAGAGGTCGCCGAACTCGGCGCGGCCTTCCTTGAAGCCAGCCGTCGAGACATTGGCGATGTTGTTCGAGGTCACCGAGAGGTCGGTGGTGGCCGCGTTGATGCCGGAGAGGGCGGTGCGGAAGCTCATGGCGTGACTCCAAGTGCGGTGCAGCGGGTGTTGGCGGTGGTCAGGGCCGGCGAGGCATCAGCCCAATCGGCGGATCGCGGAGAGCGGCGCCGTGCCGAGGCCGCGGAGGTTCAGCAGCATTCCCTGCGGGTCGAGCGTGACGCTGTCGATCGGCGCCATGGTTCCGGTGCCGACGGCCTTCGAGTCGCGGCCTTCGCCGAAGGTGGCCCGCATCCGGTAGGTGCCCGGCGCCATCGCCTGCCCTTGCTCGTTGAGGCCGTCCCACGCGAAGGGCACGTCGCCGGCCCCTTGGGCGGTGACTTGCAAGCGCCGTACCAGCGCGCCATTGGCGCTGGTGATCTCGATCGTCACTGGCCCGGCGCCCGGCGTCGCGGCCACGCCGCTGGCGGAAAGGGCGCCTTCGGCGTTGGCCGAGAGCGGCAGGCGGTCGGTCTCGACCAGGGCGGTGCGCCCGATCAGGTCGGCGCCGCGCAGGGCCTGGTCGTTGTTGAACGAGGTCGCCATGTTGTCGATGGCGGTCTCGAGGTCGCCCACGCCCTGCGCCGTCGACATCTGAGCCATCTGGCTGACGAACTCGGCGTTCGACAGCGGCTTGAGCGGGTCCTGGTTCTTCAGCTGCTCGGTCATCAGGCGCAGGAAGTCGGCCTGCGTGAGGTCCGACTTGCCCATGCGGCTCTGGGTCTGCGGGCTGCTGGTGAGGCCGATACCGTTGGCCACGTTGACGTCGAATGCCATGGTCGATTCCCGGGGCCGCGTCAGCGGCCGATGGTGAGCGTGGCGAGCGCGAGCTCGCGGGCGGAATTGAGCACCTCGACGTTGGCCTGGTAGCCACGCGAAGCGGAGATGAGGTTCACCATCTGCGCCACCGGATCGACGTCCGGCGCGTAGATGTAGCCCTCGGCGTCGGCCATCGGATGGCCGGGCTCGAAGCGCTTGATGGCGGGCTTGTCGAGCGGATCGACGCGCAGCACCTTCACCCCGCTCATGCCGTCCTGGCCGGGCAGCGGCGCGGTTTCGAAGGTCGGCTCGATGGGCTTGTACGCCGTGTCCGCCGTGCGGCCGACCGTGTCGGCGTTGGCGAGGTTCGAGGCGATGGTGTTGAGACGCACCGACTGCGCGGAGAGCGCGCTTCCGGCGACGTCGAAGATGGGCAGGCTGCTCATGGCGGTTCCCTTACTGGCCCGTGATCGCGGTCATCAGGCCGCGCACGCGGGATTCGAAGAAGGTCAGCGAGGCGCGGTACTCGAGCACCGCGCGGCCGAAGGCGGCGTTCTCGGTCTCGGTGTTCACCGTGTTGCCGTCGAGGCTGGGCTGCAGCGCCTGCCGCGTGGTGACGTAGCGGCGGAAGTCCGGCCCGTCCGCGAGTCCCATGCCTTCGGCCACGCCCCCGCCGCCGATGCCGAGCGGCCCGCGCGAAGGGCCGGCGGTGACGCTTCGCTGGTGGTCTTCGGCGCCCTTCAGCGCGCGCTGGAAGTCGAATTCCTGGGCCTGGTAACCCGGGGTGTCGGCATTCGCGAGGTTCGACGACAGCACCTTGAGCCGCTGCTCGCGCAGCGGCAGCGACAGGGCGGAGAGACCGAACGGATTGTCGAAGGGACCGGCCATGGGCGGCTCCGGGCGTGGGTTGCCACGGAGCGATGCAAGGGCCGTGCCAGACCGGCCCGGGGGCCGGGGGTCATCGCCAGCGCGGCCTCAGGCCGCGGCTTTCTCGCGCTGGAAGGCCTGCACGCGGGCCAGCACCTTCTCGGCCAGTTCGTTGGCCGAGTACTTGGCCACGAAGGCGTTGGCGCCCACCTGGTCGACCATGGCGTTGTTGAACACGCCGGACAGCGAGGTGTGCAGCAGCACGAAGAGGTTGGCCAGCGCCGGGTCGCGGCGGATTTCCGTCGTCAGCGTGTAGCCGTCCATCGAGGGCATCTCGATATCGGAGATGACCATCGCGTAGTGGCGCGAGACGTCGATGCCCTCGGCGGCCAGCTGCTTCAGGTGCTCGATGGCCTGACGACCATCGGAGAGCAGGGTCGAGGAAACCCCCAGCTGGTCCAGCACGCCGCGGATCTGGTTGCGCGCCACGCGGGAATCGTCGGTGACGAGGATGCGGATCGGCTCTTCGCCGGCGCCGATCTTCAGGCGCTGCTCGATCGGCTGCAGCATCCGTGCACCGGTCGCGTCGGCCAGCACCGACTCGACGTCGATGACCTGGATCAGCTCGCCGTTGTAGCGGGTCACCGCCGTCAGGTAGCTGTCGTCGACCCCCAGCTCCGGCGGCGGGCGGATGTCCTCGACGGCGATGTTGACGATGCGGTCGACCTCGGCGACGAGGAAGCCCTGCACCGAGCGGTTGAATTCCGTCACCACCAGGTAGGGCGGGTCGAGATGGCGCTCGGGATAGCGGACGGCGCTGCCGAGATCGAGGATCGGCACCGAACGGCCGCGGATGTCCGCGGCGCCGACAAAGCCCGGTGGCAGGCGCGGGATCGGGAACAGCGGCGGACGGCGCAGCACCTCCTGCACCTTGAAGACGTTCACGCCGAACAGCTGGCGGCCGCCGAGGCGGAACAGCAGTAAGGCCAGCCGGTTGTGGCCGGCCAAGCGGGTGCGCTGGTCGATGCGGTTGAGCAGGTCGCGCGACATGCGGCTCGGCAGCCTCGGTTCCATCAGGACAGTCCTTGTCGTTGTCGGCCCGCCAACGGGCTTCTTGAGCGGTGTGCTCGATGCACGGGGCCCGTGCACGGCGCGTGCCGCGGCACGCGATTTGCACAGCCTGCCACGACGCATCCGCGCCCGGAGTGACCGATGTCCCGCCCTGAAGCGACCCCGCTGCCCGCCCCGGCCCCGTTGCCGCCGCCGCGCCTGCCCGACCTCGCCCGGGCGATCCGGCGCGAGCGGCGCGTGCCGCGCACCCTGCACGTCGGCCTGCTGGCCTTGGCCAGCCTGGCCGCCGGCCTCGTCTTTGCTAGCGAGCTGCGGGCGCAGGACGGCAGCTTCCAGACCGTCGATTCGATCCGCGCGGCCGCCGAAGGGGCGCTCGCCTCGCCCGGGGCGCGCATCGAGGCCAGCCTCGACCCTGCCCTGCGCATGCCGCCCTGCCCGCACGCCCTTCAAGCCCAAGCCCTCTCGGCCGTTAACGTGGAAGTGAGCTGCCCCGACGGCTGGCGCCTGTTCGTGCCGGTCCGCGTGCAGCGCGTCCAGCCCGTGGTGGTGCTGACTGCCGCCGTGGCCCCCGGGCAACCGGTCCCGGCCTCAGCGGTCGGGGTGGAAACCCGCGATACCGCGCGCCTCGGCGCCGCGCCCCTGACCGACCCGGCCCAGGCCATCGGCCAGACCCTGCGCCTCGGCGGCCGCCCGGGGCAGGTGCTTCGACGGAGCGATCTGGTCGCGCAGGCCGTGGTGAAGCGTGGCGAGCCGGTGGCCCTGGTGGCCGGCGGCGGTGGTTTCGAGGTGCGCATGGCCGGCCGGGCCCTGGCCGACGCGGGCGCCGGCGAGGTGGTCCGGGTCGAGAACCTGAGTTCCCGCCGGGTCCTGAGCGGCGTGGTGGCGGCCCCCGGCGAGGTCCGGGTCGGCCGATGAACCGTTCGAAGCGTGGGCCGGCTCACGTTTCCGGCATGGACGAAAAAATTTCCCCCTTGGGGCTAAAGTCGCGCGAGGCACGGCCGATACCGGTCGTGAGGAACCACTCGTTCCGGAGGACACGACCATGACCAACAAGATCGACGGAGCCTCCGCGCCCCGCCCGGCCCCCGCGCCGGCGGCGGCACCGGCGCCGGCCGCCATCGAACGGTCGGGGACCCCGCGTGCCCAAGCCATCGCCGAAACCCAGGCCGCGTCTTCGGACAATGTGCGCCTGACCGGCGAGGCCGAGGCCCTGCGGGTCGTGCAGAAGCAGACCAAGGCCGGCCCGCCGCCCATGGACATGGCGAAGATCGAAGCGCTGCGCGCGGCCTTGGCCGCGGGCACGTATCGCATCGACCCGCAGGAGATCGCCCAGCGCCTCGACGCGCTGGAGCGCCAGCTGAGCGTCTGACGAAGCCCGAGACCCGACCCGATGACCGCGACCCTGCTCGACGCCCTTGAAGCCGCCCTGCGCGCCGAACGCGATGCTCTCTCCGGGCAGGACGTCGAGGCCCTGCTGCGCTCCACCGAGGCGAAGCTGCAGGCGCTGCGCGCGGCGGAGTCGGCCGGTCTCAGCAGCGCCGATGCCCCGCGCGTCGCCGCCCTGGCCGAGTACAACCGCGAGAACGGCCTGATGCTGGCGCGTCGCCGCCGCGCGGTGGCCTTCGCCCTGCGCCAGCTCGGGCGCACGGAAGCCGTCGGCTACGACACGCGCGGCCAGCGCGCGCACGGCACCTGGTCGCGGCCTATCGCCGTCGCCTGACCCGGCGTTAGCCTGTGCACCGTCATACCGACGGTGCTCGCGAATGCCCGATACCCCGCCCGGCCGCTTCTGGCTGCCGAGCCAGCCCAGCAACCCGGAGCTCGTCGCCTTCCTCGAGATGATCGAGGAAGGCGTGCTGCTGGTCGACGCGCGACGCGCCGTGCACTACGCGAATCCGGCCGCCGGCGAGTTGGCGCATCGCGTCGCCGCCGATCCCGACGACCCGGACAACCCCGCCCCCCTCGTCGCCCTGCTGCCGGACGAGGTGTTCGACGCCGCGTCCGAGGAAGCGTGGAGCGGCGATATCCGGGATGAATCGCGCGGCGTGGTGTTCGCCCTGCGCCGCTACCCGTGGATCGTCGACGACGCGCCGGCGCACCTGCTGCTGCTTCGCGACGTCACCGAGGCGCGGCATCGCCAAGATGAGCTGCGCCGCCGGCATGGCGAGCTGCAGCAGGCCTACGCCCGGCTGGCCAGCGCCCAGGAGCAGCTGCTGCAGCAGGAGAAAATGGCGTCCATCGGCCAACTCGCCGCCGGCATCGCCCACGAGATCAACAACCCGATCGGCTACGTGCACTCCAACCTCGTCAGCCTGCGCGACTACACCAGCGGCCTGCTCGAGCTGATCCACGCCTACGAGCGCGCGCTGGCGCCGAAGCTCGACGACGCGACCTTGGCGACCATCTCCGAAGTGCGGACCCGCGTCGACTTCGACTTCGTCTCCACCGACCTGCCCGAGCTCATCAACGAATCGCGCGAAGGCCTCGAGCGCGTGCGCCGCATCGTCCAGGACCTGAAGGACTTCTCGCACGCGGGGCGCGAGGCCGGCTGGCGCCGCGTCGACCTGCACAAAGGCCTCGAGAGCACGCTGAACATCGTCTGGAACGACCTCAAGTACAAGGCCAAGGTCGACCGCCAGCTGGGGCCCCTGCCCTTGGTGGAGTGCCACCCCAGCGAGATCAACCAGGTGTTCATGAACCTGCTGCTCAACGCCGGCCACGCCATCGGCGAGCGCGGCACGATCACGCTCGCCAGCGGCCACGACGAAGTCCGCGGCGAGGCGTGGATCAGCATCCGCGACAGTGGCCCGGGCATCGACGCCGAGGCCTTGCCGCGCATCTTCGATCCTTTCTTCACCACCAAGCCGGTCGGCACCGGCACCGGGCTCGGGCTGTCGATCAGCTACGGCATCGTCAAGAAGCACGGCGGCCGCATCGAGGTGGCCAACGGCGCGGAGGGCGGTGCGATCTTCACCGTGGTGCTCCCGGTGCACCAGCCGGTGCGGGTGAGCGACTGAGTCACTCCGGCCGCCGCCGCTGCATGCCGATCAGCCGCGAGATCACGATCGCGAGGTACAGCACGCCGGTGACCTGCTGGACCATCACCACCGAGCGCGCCACGTCGTGCACGGGGGTGATCTCACCGAAGCCCACCGAGGTGAGGCAGGTGAAGCTGAAGTACAGCAGCTCCCACCAGCCGGTGACGCCATCCGGATTGTTGGTCGGGTTGATGAAGAAGGCGCCCGGCGCGAGATGCTCGATGACGGCGTACACGTAGGCGAACACGAAGGCGAGCAGCACGTAGAGCGAGGCCAGCGCCCACAGCTCGTCGAGCGTCATGACGTCGTCGCGCAGCACGTAGCGCAGCAGGCAGCTGACGACGAAGCCATGGAACGAGGCCTGCGCCAGCTGGCTCGCGACGTACAGCCCGCTGCCGCCGACCACGACCTCGGCGGCATGCAGCACGATGGCGGGGCCCAGCAACCACCAGCCCAGGCGCGCTTCGGCACCGGTGGCTCGCGCCGCGCGGAGCGCGAGCACGAGAATCACCCAGTCGAATCCCACCAGCATTAGCCGCCCGCCCGCGATGGTCTCCAGCCACGGCCAGGCGAGCACTTGGGCGAGCAGGGCCGACAGCAGCAGCAGGTTGGGCAAGCGGCGCAGGTGGCGGATCATTGCAGGCCCTCCCACGTGCGGAACGCCTCGCGGATGTGGTGGCGCAGGTCCTCCTCGTCCCACGGTTTGGTGAGGAACCGGTAGATGGCGCCCTTGTTGATCGCCTCGGTCACGGTGGCGAGGTCGGTGTAGCCCGAGAGGATGAGCCGCACGGTGCGCGGGTAGAGCTCCTTCACCCGGCCGAGGAACTCCGTGCCGCTGACGTCGTTCATGCGCTGGTCGCTGACGATCACCTGCACGTCATTGCTGGCCAGGAGCTCGAACGCCTCCTGCACGCGGCTCGCCGCCAGCACGCGGTAACCGTCGCGGCGGAACACGCGCTGCAGCGCCCGCAGCACGTTCTCCTCGTCGTCGACCAGCAGCAGCGTCCGCGAGGCCGCGCCCTGCGCGAACAGCT
Source organism: Lysobacteraceae bacterium (assembly GCA_027483745.1). The sequence goes on along the minus strand of JAIXTZ010000117.1, from coordinate 4,281 downwards.
CCGGCCGAAGGTAGCGCTGGCGCAGCAGCGGCTCGAGGTCGACCAGGGGCTTCGGGCCAGCGAACAGGTAGCCTTGGAGCTGGTCGCAGTCGGCGCGGCGCAGGTAGCCGACCTGCGCCTCGGTCTCGACGCCCTCGGCCATCACCTTCAGGTGCATCTGCCGACCCATCGCGATGATCGCTCGGGCGATCGCCGCCTGGCCTTGGTCGTGCGCCACCTCGCCGACGAAATCGCGGTCGATCTTGATCTTCGAAAGCGGATAGCGCGGCAGCTGCACGAGGCCGGCGCCGCCCATGCCGAAATCATCGAGGGTCAGGCCGACGCCGTAGCTGCGCAGCCGACGCAGCGTGTCGCGGATGCGGTCGACGTCGCGCAGCAGGGTGCTTTCGGAAAGCTCGATCTCGAACTGGTCGAAGGCGACGTCGGCGACGGCGAGGCGGGTCTCCAGCTGGTCGACGAGGTCGTCCTGCAGCAGCTGCACCGTGGAGACGTTGACGGCGATGCGCAGGTCGTCGAAGCCCGCGCGGCGCCAGTGCCGCGCATCGGCGATGACGCGGTCGAGCACCCAGCCGCTGATGCCGCGCATCAGGCCGAGCTGCTCGGCGCGGGGCAGGAACTGCGGCGGTGCCAGCAGGTGGCCGTCCGGCGCGCGCCAGCGCAGGAGCGCTTCGACGCCGGCGATGCGGCCATCGGCGGCATCGACGTAGGGTTGGTAGTGGAGCTCGAGTTCATCGCGCGTGAGGGCCTTGGCCAAGGCCTCGGTGAAGGCGGGAACGCTGCGCGACTCCGCGGTCCATCGGCCCGGCCGCAGTGCGCGCCCAACGCCGGATCGCTGAGCGGCGTAGAGCGCGCGGTCGGCGGCGCTCAACGCGGCGGCCAAGGTCGGCGCGTCGTCGGGAAACAGGGCCAGGCCGATGCTGGCATTGATCGCGAGCCGGTAGGGCGGCACCGACAGGGGCGCGCCCAGCTCGGCGAGCAGGCGCTGCGCCCAGGCCTCGGGATCGACGAGCGCCTCGGCGTCGTCGGTGGCCAGCAGCAGGCAAGCGCCGCGCAGCCGCCAGAGCCGACCGCGCGGCAGCGCGAAGGCGGCGATGCGGTCGGCGGCCACGGCCATCGCGCGGCCGGCGGTGTCCTCGCCGAGGCCGTCGACGAGGCCGACGAAACGATCGAGCGCGATCTCGGCGAACAGGACGCGTCGTCCATCAGCGACGCAGGCCCGCAGCGCCGGATCCTCGGCACCCAACCAGCGCAGGCCGCTCACCGGGTCGGTGGCGTCATCCACCGCGAGTCAGCCCTCGCCGCGGAATTCGACGCCCAAGGCCGCCCAGACCTCGCGCTCCGCACCGAGGCCGCGCGCTTCGACCCAGGCCTCGTCCAGCGGGACCTCGCCCAGCAGGGCCCAGGCCACATGGCAGGCGCCCACCACGCCGAGACCATGCTCGGCGGCCGCCGCGGGCGTCGGATGCTGCGCGACCGCCTCGACCAGGGTCTCGGGCAGCCCCCACAGGGCGAGCAGGTAGGCGCCGGCCTCGGCGTAGGTCGGCCAATCCGCGTCCTCGCCAGGCTGCGGCGCCCACGGCACGCGAACCTGGGGCAGCAGGCGGCCGACGCCGGCCAGCAGGGCCGCCGTGGCCGCCAGGTCCGCGCGCGGGCCGGGCAAGAGGCGCGCGGCAAGCCGCGAGGCGCGCAGGCTGGTCTCGCGGAGGTGGTCGAGCGTTTCGGGCTCGGCTTTCGGGCGCGCCGCACCGAAGATCTCGCCGGCCATCACGAGGCGGCGCAGGCTGAGGTTGCCCAGCCAGACCACGGCGCTGTGGATGTCGTCGATGCGGCGGCCGCCGCTGTACATCGCCGAGTTGCACAGACGCAGCACCTTGGCCGCCAGCGTCGGGTCGCTTTCGACCAGCGCGGCGACATCGCGCGCAGCGACGTCGAGGTCCTCGGTGCGTCGCATCAGGTCGAGCGACAGCGCCGGCGGGGGCGGCAGGCGGCCGATGCGGCCGATCGCCTCGGCGAGCAGCGGGCTTTCGAGGCGACGACGCAGCGCAAGCAGCGACTTCAAGCCGGCAAGCAGGGCTTCGGCGTCGATCGGCTGGTACAGCAGGCGATGCAGGTTATCGAGGGCGGCGAGGCCGGGGGCGTCGCGGCCGTCGTCGAGGACAAGGCAACGCACGAGTTTCGGCGCCTCGCGCTTCAACACACCGAGGAGGGCGTTGCCCGAGCCTTGGCCAAGCCTCGGCTGCACGAGCACGGCATCGAAGGCCTCGCGACGGACGAAGGCGAGGGCCTCCTCACTGGCGCCGACGACCGCTACGACGGCCCGCTGGCCTAGGGCCTCCGCGATCGCGGTGGCCACGCCTCCGTCGGCCCCGGCGAACAGCAGGCGCAACGGCGCGTCATCGGGGATCGCAGCAGGAGCGCTCAATCGGCATCGGGGCTTGGAAAGACGTTGCCGGACTGTAGCAGAGCCCCCCTGCATCGCCTTCGCGGCGCCACCGCCGCCAAGATTCCGGAAGATGTGACGCGACGCACGCTGTGGATGGCCGCAGCTGTGACGCATCCCCGGATTCGCCGAGGCCCGGTCGGTACGCTTTGTCAAAAGCGACAAAGGCTCGACGCTCCGCCATGCGTGTTTTCTTCGCCACGCCCGATCCGAACCCTCCCGGCGCGGTGGCTGATGCCCTCCTCGCGCGCGGCTACGACTGGCAGGTGCTGTCCTATTCCCGCCCGGAGGAATCCCGTCAGGTGCTCGAGCACGATCCGGCGGATGCCATCGTGGTCGACGCCGCGCTCGCGGACGCGGAGGCCCTGCTGCGCCACCAGCTCTACACGGCGCCGCAAACGGCCCGACTGGTGTTGGGCGTGACCGAGCACGGCATCGAACCGCGCTTGCAGGCGTTGGCGCATGGGTTGCTTGCCGCCTCCACCCCGGTCGAAGCGATCGCCGAAACGCTCGTGGCGTACGCCCAGCTAGCGCAGCGCCTCGATCGCCCGGCCCTGCGCGCCCAGGTCGGCACCCTCACGCGCCTGCCGGGCGCGCCGCGGCTTTACATGGCGATCTGCAAGGCGCTCGAGGACCCGAACGTCGAGATCACCCGCATCGCCGAGCAGGTGATGGCCGATCCCGTGCTCGGCGCGCGCGTGCTTCAGATCGCCAATTCGGCCATGTATGGCGCGGGCCGGCAGATCGCCAGCGTGCCGTTCGCGGTCACCCGGCTCGGGCTGAAGACGACGCGCAACCTGGTTCTTGCGGCCGAGCTCTATGCGTTCAGCGGGGCGGAGGCCGCCCGCGCCGATCGGGTCCGCGAGCGCAGCCTGCTCGCGGCCTGGCTGGCCCCGCGGCTGATGGCACCCCACATCGATCCGGACGTGGCCTCGACGGCGGCCCTCCTGGCCGGCATCGGCGAAATGCTGCCGGAGCTCGATGAAGGCGATGTCCCCGTCCTTCCGGTGGCACCGCCGGTGCAGGACGAGGCCGCGGCCTACCTGATGGGCCTGTGGCAGCTCCCCAGCATCCTCCAGCAGGCCGTGGCCTGGCAGCGCACGCCTCGCCTGTCCGGCAGCGGGTTCGGCGTGGTCGGTGCGGTGCACGTGGCGACCGCGCTGGCCTTCGAACGGCCGGTGGATGAGCCCTGGTTGGAGCGCTGCGGCATGGCCGCCCACCTTCCCGCCTGGCGTGAACTCGCCAAGCGCATGGATCGCAGCGCCGCCTGAGCGCGCCGACGCGCCCGTCCTCGCTGGTGCGGGGCCGGCGGGGCGTGGCTATCCTAGGGCGTTGCAGGGATGCCCCCCTGCAGCATGTCTGGGGGATGGCATGAGCCACGATCGGCCGCTGGCCGGCGACGACAGTCTGGTGTTCGCGCAAGAAGCCGGAGACCCGGCCTCGCCCGAACGTGCCGCATGGACGATCCTCGTCGTCGACGACGAGCCCGACGTCTATGCCGCCACCTGCATGGCGATGCGCGGCGTCGAGATCCTCGGCCGACCGTTGCACTTCCTGCATGCCGAATCCAGCGCCCAAGCGTACGACCTGCTTCGCGCCGAGCCTGAGGTCGCCGTCATCCTGCTCGACGTCGTCATGGAGTCGGAAAGCGCCGGTCTCGACCTCGTCGCGCGCATCCGCAACGAACTCCAGCTGCACAAGCCGCGGATCATCCTGCGTACCGGCCAGCCCGGCTACGCGCCGGAGATGCAGGCGATCCGCGATTACGACATCAACGATTACCGCATCAAGAGCGAGCTGACGCGCACGCGCTTGTACACCGTGCTCACCTCGGCGCTGCG
>JAIXTZ010000333.1 GCA_027483745.1 Lysobacteraceae bacterium | reverse complement strand
TCCGCGTCGAACCCGCCGACTACACCGTCGATTTCGCCGATCTCCGCGCCGTGCGCGAGCCGGTGTTCGTGGTCGAGCAGCAGGTGCCGATCGAAGAGGAATGGGATGAGCTCGATCCGAAGTGCCGCCATGTGATCGCCCGTGATGCGGCGAACCGGCCCATCGGCACGGGACGCCTCACGCCGGAGCGCAAGATCGGCCGAATGGCCGTGCTCGCCGAATGGCGCGGCAAGGGCGTCGGCGACGCACTGATGGAGGCCTTGATGGACGAGGCCCGCGCCTTGGGCTGGCCCGAGAACAGCCTGAATTCGCAGACGCATGCCATGCCTTTCTATGCGCGCCACGGCTTCGAGGCCTTCGGCGACGAGTTCATGGAAGCCGGCATCCCGCACCGGAAGATGCGTAAAGCGCTGGGCGCGCCCGACCCCGGCCGCCGCCCGCGTCCGGCGCCGCAAGGCGACGCCGCGCTGCGCGAATTCACCAGCGAAGCGGAAGTGCGCGATCTCAGCATCGAGCTGCTCGGCCGCGCACGCCGCGAGATCCGCGTCTTCACCCGCGACCTCGAGCCGACGCTCTACGGCCACGCGGCCTTGCTCGATGCCCTGAGGACCTTCGCCACCTCGGGGCGTGGACCGAGCGTGCGCATCATCGTCGTGGAGCCCGAGCGGCTTCGCGGCGAAAGCCATCCGCTACTGCCGCTGGCGCAGCGGCTCAGCTCGGTGTTCGCCCTGCGCACGCCGGTCGATCCGGAGGATCGTCAGGCCGCCGAGGGATACCTCGTCGTCGACGAAACCGCCTACGCCTTCCGCCCGTTGGCGACGCGCTTCGAGGGCAGCGGCTGCCTCGACGGGCCCGCGCGGGCGCGGCAGCTGGCGCAGGACTTCGACCGGCGCTGGGAGCGCGCCCGGGAGCTCACCGAGCTGCGAGCGCTCGGCTTCTGAGGCCTGCGGTTCGGATCAGCCGGCCTTGGTGAGCGAGGACGCCGGTAGGCGGATCTCGAAGCGGTAGTGGCCCGCCGCATCGGCAGCGATCTGCAGCAGCTCGACGCGAGCGCCACTGGGCGATACGACGCCATCGATCGTCCGCAGGGTGTTCGACACGCTCTGCATGTCGTCGGCTTCGCCGACGATGATCACGGCGTCTCCCGCGTAGCGCAGCGCCGTGCTGCGGCAACCCGCCGACAGCAGGGGCTGGATCCGCGTTTCCACGTCGGCCAGCGGCGCAAACCCCGGCGGCATCGGGCCGGACGGAGGCAAGGGATCGGACGCCGGCATCGGCGATGCGGTCTGTTGCGCGTCCGGGGCGGAGGCATCACTCCCCGGCGCCGGCGTGAAGCTCACCAGCACGCGATCGCTCGGCCGTTGGACCGCCGGATGGGTGTCGAGGTAGATCTCGAATTCATGGCGCACGCGTCCGCCGCTGGAAATGGCGCGTTTCACGACCTCGCGGTCTTCGATGAAGCCGGGGTCGCCCTCCTTCAACGCGGCGAGGAACCACTCCAATCGACGCCGCTGCTCCTCGCTGTCCATCGCCGGGTCGCTCGGCAAGGCCTGCACGCGCACGCGGTGGCCGATGAAGGGCAGTTGCGCGATCTCGATCTCGCCGATCGTCACGCCTTCAGGCAGCAGCGGACGCAGCGCGTCGCGCACCGCCTCCGGGTCTGCATAGCGACGCTCGGCGCTTCGCTGTGCGCTCTCCGCGGCCACCGCCTGCTCGCGTTCGATCTCCTCGGCCGGCCGCGCGAACACGAAACGGGTCCCGACATCATCGGCGTCCCAGCGACGCACGCCGGCGTCCCGGGTCCAGCGTGCTAGGCCGAGATACGCGCCCGTCGGCCATCGCCATGTCTGGTCGCCCCAGCCGCCGAAAGCGGTGTAGGTCCACTGCTTGGCCTCGAATACGAGATGCCCGCCGTCGTCGAGCGTCATCCGCATCGGCGGGAGATATTCCCTGGGCAGAACGACCCAACCGTTCTCGCAGGTGAAGTCGGCGCCGCGGTTCAAGCGCACGATCGGTCCGGTGTCCGGCCCCAATTCGCGGAGGCGGGCCTGCAGCGCGGCTTCACCGTTCTCCGCGATGAACGCCGCCCGGCGCGCCGGCTGCAGCAGGCCGTACCACTCCACGTAACGCGGCCGCTGGTGCTGGCGGATCGATTCCAGCTCCTCCATCACCAGCCCGAAGCGCGGAATGAACTGCAGCTCGAGGGCGTGCGTCCCGTCCGACCGGACGATGACGCCCTCGTAGCGCTGCCGGGCCTCCGCGGGCGACAGCGCGCTATCGCTGAAGTCCACGGGCTTCGCCGGATCCACCCCCGGGACCGGGTCGCCGTCCGCGGTCACGGGATTCAAGGCGAAGGCGCCGGACAGATCGGGGCAGCCCGTGACCGCATCGGTCGGCGGATCGCCCTGATCGGCGCCGCGCTCGAACGCGGTGCAACCGGCAAGGGCGATGCCCAGAAACGGGATCAGGCACCACGTCGACGAACGACGTTCGGCACGGTGGATCGGGGTCATCGTGGTCCTCGGGGCGGCGTTCGCACCCGCGGATGGCATCACAGATGGCAGGCCTGCGCCAAGGGGACGGGCCGTCGCCATGAGTACCGTCGCATCATGAGAGCGCCGAGAGCGGGGCCCCGGCCCCGTCAGGGTGTCGGCGGCGCTTGCAGTCACGTGCAGGTGAGCGACGTTGCGTCGCCGATCATCGGGATGCCCGTGGTGATCTCGGGAGACGAGCCTCAGGAGGCATCGTCGCTGACGCGGCATCGACCTCGGGGGTGAGGAAGAGGGCGTGCAGTCGTTCGCAAACGGGGCCCGCCGCCAGACCGAGATCACTGGCCTCCCGGATCACGTCGCGAAGTCGCGGCTCGAGCAGACGCATCCGGGCATCCGCCGTCAGGCCGACGCCGCGGGCTTCGGCCACCGTCATTCCGACGCCACGGCGGCGTTCCAGCACGCCATCGGCTTCGAGTTGGCTGTAGGCGCGGCTGACCGTCATCGGATTGATGGCGTGGTGCTCCGCCATGTCGCGAACCGAGGGCAATCCCTCGCCGACGCGAAGCTGGCCTGCCGCGACAAAACGGCGCACCTGTTCAACGATCTGGCGATAGATCGGGTCCGCAGACGCGGGGCTGATGAGAAAGTGACTAGCGTCCATGTGAATTAATAAACTAATACACTAAGCCTTCGTCAAGCCCCCTTAGGCCCTGTTGCGCCTATAATCGCGGCGCGCCGAGTAATGCGCCGGCGTCAAGTCCTTCAAAAACAATCACTTGACCCCACCGGGGTCGCGCACAGGATCGCCGTGGCCAGCCTCCTCAAGACCTTTGCCCAGTCCTCGCAGCTCTCCGGCGGCAACGCCGCCTTCATCGAAGAGCTGTACGAGCAGTACCTCCGCGATCCGGCGTCGGTCGACGCGAAATGGAAGGCCTACTTCGACGGCTTCGGCGGCAGCGCCGATGTGCCGCACTCCGATGCGATGGCCCGCGTGCAGGTGGCCGGCATGCTGGCGGCCAAGGGCCTCGGCGGCGGCGTCGACGAAGAAACCGCCAAGAAGCAGATGGCGGTGAGCAAGCTCGTCACGGCCTACCGCTCGCGCGGCCATCTGGGCGCCTCGCTCGACCCGCTCGGCATGGCCGGCAAGCCGGAAGCCCCCGACTTGGAGCTTGAGTTCCATGGCCTCGGCAAGGGCGATCTTGAGACCGAATTCCCGGTCAACACCTACTTCGGTGCCGAGCGCCTGAAGCTCAAGGACCTGCTCGCGAAGCTGCGGGTCACGTACTCCAGCGTCATCGGCGCGGAGTTCATGCACATCAGCGACGCCAAGCAGCGCCACTGGATGCAGGAGCGCCTCGAGAAGGCCGCGGGCAAGTTCGGTTTCAGCAAAGACGAGCAGGCCCGCATCCTCGAGCGCACGACCGCCGCCGAAGGCCTCGAGCGCTACCTGCACACCAAGTACGTCGGCCAGAAGCGCTTCTCGCTCGAGGGCGGCGATGCGCTGATCCCGGCGATGGACGTGCTGGTGCGCCGCGCGGGCGCCAACGGCGTCAAGGACATGGTCATCGGCATGGCCCACCGCGGCCGCCTCAACGTGCTCGTGAACACGCTGGGCAAGCCGCCGTCCAAGCTGTTCGCCGAGTTCGAAGGCCGCTTCGACCACCACGACGACCCGGCCCACTCCGGCGACGTGAAGTACCACATGGGCTTCTCGGCCGACATCGCCACGCCGGGCGGCCCGCTGCACATCGCGCTGGCCTTCAACCCCTCGCACCTTGAAATCGTGAACCCGGTGGTCGCCGGCTCGGTGCGCGCGCGGCAGATGCGCCGCGAGGACAAGGCCCGCTCGCAGGTCGTGCCGGTGCTGATCCACGGCGACTCTGCCTTCGCCGGCCAGGGCGTCATCATGGAGCTGTTCCAGATGTCGCAGGCCCGCGGCTTCGCGGTGGGCGGCACGGTGCACATCGTCATCAACAACCAGGTGGGCTTCACCACCAGCCGCCCGGACGACACCCGTTCGACGCTGTACTGCACCGACCCGGCCAAGATCGTCGGCGCGCCGGTGCTGCACGTGAACGGCGATGATCCGGAAGCCGTCGCGTTCTGCGCGCAGATCGCCTTCGACTTCCGCCAGACCTTCAAGAGCGACGTGGTCATCGACCTCGTCTGCTACCGCCGTCACGGCCACAACGAGGCCGACGAGCCGGCGGCCACGCAGCCGCTGATGTACCAGAACATCCGGGCCCGCAAGACGACCCGCGAGCTCTACGCCAACCGCTTGATCGATGCCGGCGTGATCAGCGCCGACGACGCCAAGGCCATGGTCGACGGTTACCGCGCCAAGCTCGACAAGGGCGAGGTGACGGCCGACGTGACCACCGCCGCCAAGGACAGCGTCAGCGTCGACTGGTCGCCGTACTTCAAGGGCTCGCTCAACGACGAGGTCAAGACCGCCGTCGCCCGCAAGACCCTCGACGCCCTCGCCCAGCAGATCAATGCCGTTCCGGAAGACCGCAAGCTGCACCCGCGCGTCGCCAAGATCTACGAGGACCGCCGCAAGATGGCGGCCGGCGAGCTGGCGATGGACTGGGGCTTCGCCGAGAACCTCGCCTACGCGACGCTGCTGAAGGAAGGCTTCAAGCTGCGCCTCGTCGGCCAGGACGCCGGCCGCGGCACCTTCTTCCACCGCCATGCCGTG
>JAIXTZ010000259.1 GCA_027483745.1 Lysobacteraceae bacterium | reverse complement strand
TGCTTGCCGAAGTTGAAGACGTCGATCGGCTCGCCGGCGAGGATCTTCTTCGTGAACAGGAACAGCGCCATGTCCGGGCGGCCCCAGGGGCCGTAGACCGTGAAGAAGCGCAGGCCGGTGGTCGGCAGCCGGAACAGGTGGCTGTAGGTGTGCGCCATCAGCTCGTTCGCTTTCTTGCTGGCGGCGTAGAGGCTGACGGGGTGGTCGACGCTGTCCTCGACCGCGAAGGGCAGCTTGCGGTTGCTGCCGTACACCGAACTCGACGAGGCGTAGACGAGGTGTTCGACGCCCTTGTGGCGGCAGGCCTCGAGGATGTTGAGGAAGCCGACGATATTGGCGTCGATGTAGGCGCGCGGGTTCTCCAGCGAGTAGCGGACGCCGGCCTGGGCGGCGAGGTTCACCACGCGCTGCGGCTTGAAGGCGTCGAACGCCGCCTCGAGCGCCTCGCGATCCTCCAGCGAGGCCTTGACGAACGAAAAACCGCTGCGGGGCGTCAGCCGGTCGAGGCGCGCCTGCTTCAGGCGCACGTCGTAATAGTCGTTGAGGTTGTCGTAGCCGAGGACTTCGTCGCCGCGATCCAGCAGGCGATGGGCCAGCGTCGAGCCGATGAAGCCGGCGGCGCCGGTGATGAGGACACGCATCGCGAACTCCTGGAGGCCGCGTCATGCGGCCCGGAAGGGGGGGGATTTCATCCAGCCTCGACACGATACCGCGAAGGTCCGGAATTTTGACTACTCCATCACACTTTTTTACACACGCCCGGGCTGATGGGGCTCAGAGCCGCCCGTCCGCCGTGCCGTAGGGCAGGGCGCCCTTCACGTCGAAGAGCACGCCCCCGGCCTTGCAGAAGCTTCGGATCGCGGCCGGGCCCATGGCCTGGAACTCGCGGTGCGAGACGGCCAGCACGACCGCGTCGTAACCGCCGGCCTTCGGTGCCTCGCGCAGGAGGTCGAGGTCGTATTCGTGCTTGGCCTCGTCGGCGCTCACCCAGGGGTCGTAGACATCCACCTGCATGCCGAAACCCGCCAACTCGACGATGACGTCGGTCACGCGGGTGTTGCGCAGGTCGGGGCAGTTCTCCTTGAAGGTCAGCCCGAGCACCAGCACCTTGGCCCCGACCAGGTGCAGGCCTTTCCGGCTCATCAGCTTCACCACGCGATGGGCCACGTGCGGGCCCATGCCGTCGTTCGTCCGGCGGCCGGCGAGGATCACCTCGGGGTGGTAGCCGATCTCCTGCGCCTTGTGGGTGAGGTAGTAGGGATCGACGCCGATGCAATGGCCGCCCACGAGGCCGGGGCGGAACGGCAGGAAGTTCCATTTGGTGCCGGCGGCTTCGAGCACCTCGAGGGTGTCGATGCCAAGGCGCGCGAAAATCTTCGCCAGCTCGTTCATCAGGGCGATGTTGAGGTCGCGCTGGGTGTTCTCGATGACCTTCGCCGCTTCGGCGACCCGGATGCTCGAGGCCTTGTGGGTGCCGGCGCGGATGATCCGTCGGTACAGGGCGTCGACGCGATCGGCGATCTCCGGCGTCGAGCCGGAGGTGACCTTGACGATGTCCGGCAGGCGGTGCTGCTTGTCGCCGGGGTTGATGCGCTCGGGGCTGTAGCCGCAGAAGAAGTCGACGTTGTACTGGAGGCCCGATTCGCGCTCGATCACGGGGACGCAGACCTCCTCCGTGGCGCCGGGATACACCGTCGATTCGAACACCACGATGTCGCCCCTGCGCAGCGTCTTGCCCACCGTGCGGCTCGCCGACAGCAGGGGGGCGAAATCCGGTCGCCGGGCCTGGTCGATGGGTGTCGGCACGGTGACGATGTAGACGTTGACCTTCTCAAGATCGGCCAACGTCGTCGAAAAGCCAAGGTAGTTCGCCGAAGCCAACTCCTCGGCGTCGACCTCGAGGGTGTGGTCCCGGCCTGCCTTCAATTCGGCGACGCGGTCGGCGTTGATGTCGAACCCCGTGGTCGGGAGCTGTTTGCCGAACTCCACCGCCAAGGGGAGGCCCACGTAGCCGAGCCCAATGATTCCAATGTGAAGACTGTCAGGGGTTGTCATAGAAGGGGGGGGGCTACTTGTGCCTGTAATGTGACCGGGTTCTCATACTAACCGTGACAGGCTTCACCTTGGCTACACGCCTTGGTGACGCCGGCACGACGGGTTCCGGGCCCAACAACGAGCGAGCCGCCCAATGGCGACGCGCTTTCGCGAGCCCCCGGCGGTCCGGAACCCGCCCCTTGCCCCCCATTGCATTTGCAGGAATTCACATGCGCTCCATCTCGGACGCCCTCCATCCCGCACGCCGCTGGATCCTTTTCCTGGCCTCGGCCGAGTTCATCGCGCTGTTCCTCGCTTTCGAGGCGGCCGTGCTGGTGCGTTTCTTTGGTGATTTTGAACTGATCAACGAGGCCTTTGGTGGCCGCATGGTGGTTCGAGGCCTCGCCTTCGCCGGGGTGCTGATTCTGGCGATGACGTCGATGGGCATGTACGCCACGCAGAGCCGCGATGGCTGGAGCGGCCACATCGTTCGAGTCCTCGTGGCTTTTCTCGGCGGCGGACTGACCCTGATGGCCCTGCAGTACCTGTCGCCGGTCGAAGACATCGGTCGCGGGGTGATGGCGCTGGCGCTGGGCTTCGGCTTCGTCGGCGTCCTGGCGGCCCGCATGATCGCCCTGCAGGTGGGCCAGGGCGAACTGCTGCGTCGCCAGATCCTTGTCCTCGGCGTTGGCGAGAAGGCCGATCTGATCCATTCCCGCCTTCGTCGCGGCAGCGATCGCCGCACCTTCGGCATCGTCGGCTATGTCCCCGTGCAGGGCGACACGGAGCGCGTGCCCGCGGAGCTGCACCTCAGCGCTGCGGAAGGATTGCCGGCGATGGTCGACCTGCTGGGGGTCGACGAGATCGTCGTCGCCCCGGACTGCCGTCGCGGCAGCTTGCCCCTCGACGAATTGATGGCCTGCCGTCTCCGCGGCGTCCACGTCAATGACCTGCACACATTCCTCGAGAACCAGACCGGTCGCGCCCACATCAGCTCGCTCTCGCCGTCGTGGATCGTCTTCGATTCCGGCTTCGACCGCAGCGTGGTCCGCTCGGCCAGCAAGCGCGTGTTCGACATCGCCTCGTCGTCGCTGCTGTTGCTCCTGGCCTTGCCGTTGATGGTCCTGACCGCGCTGCTGATCAAGCTGGAGAGCGGCCTGCGCGGCCCGATCTTCTATCTCCAGGAGCGGGTCGGCGAGGGCGGCGAACCCTTTCACGTCATCAAGTTCCGGAGCATGCGGACGGACGCCGAGCGGGACGGCGTGGCGCGCTGGGCCACCTCGAACGACGATCGCGTTACCCGCGTCGGCCGGGTGATCCGGAAGCTGCGCATCGATGAGCTGCCCCAGGTGCTGAACGTGCTTCGTGGCGAGATGAGTTTCGTCGGCCCCCGCCCCGAGCGCCCCACCTTCGTCGAGCAGCTTGAGCGCGAGATTCCCTACTACGGCCTCCGCCACGCCGTGAAGCCGGGAATCACCGGATGGGCGCAGCTGCGTTACGCCTACGGGGCTTCGGTCAAGGACGCCGAGGAGAAGCTCAAGTACGACCTGTACTACGTGAAGAACCAGAGCCTGATGTTCGACCTGCTGGTGCTGCTGCAGACGGTCGAGGTCGTGTTGTTCGGAAAGGGCGCGCGCTGAGTGGGTTCGCGATCAGTCGCCATCCACCGGGAGGGGGCGCAAGGGCGAGCTGTACCACCCGGCCACCTTGCCATCGACGAAGCGGATCTCCGATGGGCCGTACTCCCAGCGTTCCCGGGAACGGAACATCGGCGGGCCGGCGATCCGCTCGGCCTCCGCGGCGTCGAGTCCCACCCGAAGCCGGTCTGCCGGCGCACCGATCGGCGCCGGTTCCGGCATCGATGCGAGGGCGTCGGGAGGCGGCTCGGCAGCGGCGGCCCGGGCAGGGCGAGGTGGGCCGTCGGGGCGTTGAGCCTGCGGCCAAAGCACGACGAGGGCTGTGGCAAGGGCCAGCGTGGCCAAGGCCCCGCGTCGATGGCCCCGTCGGCGAAGGGCCACGGGGCGGCGTGGTGGCTCGAGGCTCGAGGGGAGGCGTCCGTGCTGCTGGGCGAAGGCCTGCAGGCGCTGGAAAGCCGCGTTGGCCTCGGCCAGCGCCCGGTCGGCATGCGGTCCTTGGCGGTCGGGATGCAGGGCGGACACCGTCCGGCGCCAAGCGGGTTTCAGGGCGTCGACGGGTGCGCCCGGGGCGAGGCCGAGCCGGGCAAGGTCGTCCAGGAGCGTGGGAGTTTGGGTCACGACGGCGTCGGTAAAAAACTGTGATGCGAATCTCAGAATGAGCGCGAAGCAGCGTATCATCACCTCACCCCCACAACACGATCGTGCGCCCGGAAGCAGTCCTGTTGCCCCCCGGACGCCCAAGGAGCAGGGCATCCCATGCTGATGAACGCCACCAAGACCTTCGCCGCGGTTGCCGTGTTTCTCTCGGCGTCGCTGGTGATGGCGCAGAACGACGGCGCAAACCCCGCGCCCGAGGTTCCCTCCGTTCGGACCGAGGCGCCCTCCGGTGAGTTTTCCGCGCTGTATCGGATTGGCGTCGATGACCGCCTTCAGGTCTCGGTATGGCGCAATCCCGAGCTCAGCGTCACGGTGCCCGTGCGGCCCGACGGACGCATTTCCGTCCCGCTGATCGGCGATGTGATGGCAGGAGGGCGGGCGCCCCAGGAGGTGGCTGCCGACATCGAAACGCAGCTGGCGGCCTATGTGCGCGATCCGAAGGTTGCCGTGATCCTCGTGGACCTGCGCAGCCACGAGTTCATTTCACGCGTCCGGGTCACGGGTGCGGTGCGCCAGCCGGTCTCCGTGCCCTACCGGCAGGGGATGACGGTGCTGGACGCGGTTCTGCAGGCCGGCGGCGTCAACGACTTTGCCGCCGCCAACCGCTCCCGCCTCCACCGGCGCGCCGGCAACGGGGCCGTCGAAACGCGCGACCTGCGCCTCGGCGATATCCTCGAAGGTGGAAAGCTGGAGTCCAACGTCGACGTGCTTCCCGGCGACGTCATCACCGTGCCGGAGCGCGCACTGTGAGCCAGCCCATGCTCCTCGAAGGCCCGTCGCGGCAGCCCGAATGGCTGCAGCTCCTCCCGGTGCTCGTGGCGGAACTGCGCCGCCGGGTATTCGGCCTCTGCCTCGGCTTCGCGGCCTTCGCGCTCCTCGCCCTTCTGGTTGGGCTGCTGGTGCCGAAGAAGTACGTCTCGGAAACGACCATCCTCGCCGGCGAGGCGAACATCATCACGCCGCTGATGGAAGGACGCGCGGTGCCCACCGGCGTGGCCGACCGTGCCCGCATCGCTCGCGAGGTGATCTTCAGCCGCAAGGTGATGGCCGAGATCCTCGCCGCCGGCGGCTGGACCGCTGAGCTCGAGGACCCGATCGCCCGCGAGCGTGCCGCCGAGCAGATCAAGCAGCGGACCCGCGTCTCCAGCCCCGGGGCGAACCTGATCGAGATCAGCTATACGGACAAGGAGCCGGAGCGCGCGTTCCAGGTCGCGCAGCGATTCGCCGAGCTGTTCATGGCCGAGAGCCTGGCCGCGAAGGAGCGGGAGAGCCGAGAGGCCTACGAGTTCATCGATTCGCAGGTCCGCGAGTACCACGCCAAGCTCACCGACGCCGAAGACCGCCTGAAGGCGTTCCGCGCGGACAACCAGGATGCCGCGCCGGGCAGTGACACGGATGTGCGCACCCGCATCGCCGGGCTGCGCACCGGCATCGAGGAGGCGCGAACCGCGCTGTCGGAATTGCGCATGCGCGAGTCGTCGCTGCAGGGCCAGCTCAGCGGCGAGGCGGAGGTGAGCGGTGCGCGCACCCGCTCGGGCGAGATGCAGATCCGCCTTGCCGAGCTGCAGGGCCAGCTCGATCGCCTACGCCTCGAGTACACCGACGAGTATCCGGACGTCGTCCGCCTTCGCCATCAGATCGACGACCTGCAGGACGCCATCGTCGACGCCCGCGCCAGCGAGCGGAACGGGGTGCGCGACGAGGCCGCGGCGATGCGCAATCCGCTGTACCAAGAGCTGCGCTCCGACCTCGCGCGGGCCCGCAGCGACGCGGCGGGCTTGGCGGCACGCATCACCGAGAACGAGGCGCTGTTGAAGCAGGAGCTCGAGCGCGGGCGTCGGGTGGCCGATTCCGAGGCCGACCTCGCGGAGCTGACCCGCGATTACGAGGTCAATCGCGACATCTACCAGGACCTGCTGCGCCGCCGCGAGAATGCCCGGGTGTCGATGAATCTCGATGCCGAGAAGCGCGGCCTCACCTTCCGCGTCCAGGAGCCGGCGGCGCTGCCGCTGCAGCCCAGCGGCCTGCGCCTCATGCATTTCGCTCTGGCGGGGCTGGCGCTCGGCGTGCTCGCGCCGCTGGGCCTGCTCGGCCTCTACCTGTTCTACGACCCGCGTCCGCGCAGTGCCATGGCCTTGGCCAACCAGCAGCCCCTGCCGGTGCTCGTCAGCATCCCGGAGTTCCGCACCGCGGCCGACCGCCGGCGCGACACCCTGCAATGGGCGTTGGGCGGTGGAACGGTCCTCGTCTGTCTCGCCATCTACTTCGCGGTGGCCATCCAGAAAGGGAGCTTCGCCTGATGAACGCGCTGACCACCGAACGCGGCACGCTGCCCGCGCTGTTGGCCGACAAGGCTGTCCCGTCGCCTTTCAACCTCGCGCAACGGCAGGCTCGCCGTCTGGTCGGCCACGACATGGGCGATCCGCGGCCAGCCGACGCGTTTCGCGACCTCCGTACCCAGCTGCTGTCCCGCTCCCGGGCGGAGGGGCTGGTGATTCTCGTGGCCCCGGTCCGTCGCGGCAGCGGCGGCAGCTTCGTCGCCACCAATCTCGCCGCGGCGATCGCGCTCGACGAGAGCCGCGTCGCCATCCTTGTCGACGGCAACCTGCGCGCGCCCGTCCTGCACGAGCGGCTCGGCGTGGCCGCCGATCGCGGCGGCCTGGTCGATCTGCTGGAGGGACGCGTCGACGACCTGCGCGACGTGGTTTATCCGACGGCCTTGCCGCGCCTTCTGCTGGTGCCGGCCGGCGAGCGCCGCGAGGCGTCCGGCGAGCTCCTCGCTTCGGCGCGCATGCGCAAGGCCATCGAAGATCTGCGCAACGCTGGTGAGCGCGTCACCGTGGTGCTCGATGCGGCCGCCGTCAGTAGTGCGCCGGATGCGCGCATCGCCTCGGATATCGCCGATCTCGCCGTGTTGGTCGCGGGTTACGGACGCGACACCGCGGCGGCGGTGAGCGAAGCCAGCGTCGTCTTCGATCCCAGTCGCCTCGCCGGCGTCGTCTTCAACAAGGTGCCCTGACATGAGCACGGTCCTACGAAGCGCACTCGGCGTCGCGAGCATCGCCGCGGCGGCCGGGGTTCATGCCCAGGTGCCGGCGGAGGGCCTGGATTGGCGCCTCGGGCTCAGCATCGAGCACAGCGACAACATGGCGCGTCGCCCCGTCGCGGTCTCGGACACGGTGGTCGCGCCTACGCTGGCCTTCGCCTATCTCTCGCAAGGGGCACGCGGGGAGTTCGAGGCGGCCGGCAGCGCCACGTATCGCGACTACCGGAAGAACCGCTTCGACAGCGAGCTTCTCCAGCAGGTGGGACTCGACGGGCGCTGGGTGTTGGCGCCGGAGCGCCTGTCCTGGGCGCTCCAGGCCGTGGTCACCGACCAGCCGGTCAATCCGTTTGAAGTCGACTCGCCGGACAACCGCCAGCGGACGAACGTCCTCGTGACCGGGCCGACGCTGGCGCTGCGCCCCGCCACCAACACCCGGCTCCTCGGCGAGCTGCGCTACATGGATACGGGCAGCGAGCGGACGCCGGAGTTCGACGGCCAGCGCCTCGCATCGGCGGTGCGGCTGTTGCACCAGCGCAATCCGCTGTCGGCCCTCTCGGCCGAGCTCGAGAGCGTCGACGCCCGCTTCGATCGTTCGGGGATCGCGCCCGACTATCGCCGCGACAATGCCTTCGTCCGCTATGCCCGAACCGGGGCCCGGGGCGAGTGGAGCACGGACCTCGGCTACAGCCAGGTGCGTTTCGATGACGTGGTGGCCGGTTTTGCGCGGAAGTCATCGTCGCCCCTGGCGCGCGTTCGCATGGCGTACAGCCTGACCGACATCACCCGCCTCGAGGCGGACCTGCAGCGCGGCTTCGGCGACAGCGTCCAGGACCTCCTCGATGGGGCGCCCCGCGCGGCCGACTACGCGCTGCCCATCGGCCGCGCCGTGCTCCGCGACACCACGCTCTCGTCGGACCTTTTCGAGGAGACGGGCGCGCGCCTCGGCCTCGCCCATCGCTCCGAGGCGTCCTACGTCCGCATCGACGGACGGTGGCGTCGCCAGGAGTACCTGCGTGCGACCGGCTTGGACCAGACCATCCGCGGCTTCAGCGTGTCGGCAAACCGCCAGGTGCGGGCGACGTTCTCGCTGGGTGCCCAAGCCGGCGTGGAGTGGCGGCGATTCGGGACGCTCGATCGCCGCGACCGGGATTCGCGCGTCGCGCTCGTGGCCAACTGGCAGACCTCCCGGCGCACCGGCATGAGCCTCGAGCTGAGCCATGGCGAACGCAGCAGCTCGGAGGCGCAGCAAGTGTTCGACGACAACCGCGTGCTGTTCACGTTCAACTTGGTGCGGTGATGCCTCCGGCGCTCGTCCTGATGTTCCACGGCATCGATGGCGCGCGCTCCCGCGCCGTCGGCTACGCGGCGGACGGGCACTACACCGTCGATGCCCCGCGTTTCGCCGCGATGCTGGACGCGCTCCGGACCCTCGGTTGCACCCTCGGCGCCGCGCGCGACTTGCTCGACGATGCGAGCTCGCCGCGACCGGTCTGGCTGACGTTCGACGACGGCGACGCCAGCAATGCGCTCGAAGCCTTGCCGCTGCTGGCCGAGCGCGGGCTGAAGGCCGACTTCTTCATCACCCCGTCCAGGATCGGCCGTCCCGGATTCATGGGTTGGGCCGATCTTCGCGAAATGGCAGCCGCCGGCATGAGCCTGCAGTCGCACGGCCACACGCATGCCTACTTCACGCATCTCGACGCGCCCGCGCTGCGCGAAGAGCTCCGGGTTTCCAAGGATCAGCTCGAGCAGCGGATCGGCCAGCCGGTGACGCTGCTGGCGCCACCGGGAGGGCGGGTTCCGCGCGGGCTGGTGCCCTTGGCGCGATCGCTCGGCTACCGCGCCGTGCTGGATTCGACGCCCGGGCTGGTCGGAGAACGCGATTTCTCGCAAGCGCTGCCGCGGGTGGCGGTCACCGCCGGCCATTCGGTCGACACCGTCGTCGCCTGGGCCACGGACGGACCGGCCGGCCTACGACGCCTCCGCCTCCGTCATCGCGTGCTGGCCACGGCAAAGGCGGTGTTGGGTGACGAGCGCTATGAGCGCTGGCGCGCACGGGCGCTGGGAGCATCGGCGTGATCGTCGCAGCGTGGGCGCTGCTGGTCGGCAGCCTGCTGATGCTGGCTTGGACCTATGTCGGCTATCCGGCGTGGTTGCTGGCTTGGGCGCGCCTGCGTCCGAGGCATCCGACGCCTCGCCACTGGCAGCCGAAGGTCACGGTGTGCATGGCCGTGTACAACGGCATGGCGCACCTCGACGCCAAGATCGACGGCGTGCTGGCCCATGACTATCCGGCGGATCGCCTGGACCTCGTCGTGGTCTCCGATGGCTCCACCGACGGCACCGGGGCCCGCTTGCGTGAACGTGCAGGGGATCGCTTGACGGTGATCGATGCGCCGGTGCGCCGCGGCAAGACGGCGTGCCTCGCCGAGGCGATCGCCCGCGCGCGCGGCGAGGTCCTGCTGTTCACCGACGTGCGCCAGCGCCTCGCGCCGGGCAGCGTGCAGGCACTCTGCGATGCCTTGGCCAGCGGCGAGCTGGCCGCGGTCAGCGGGCAGCTCAGGCTCGAGGATGCGAAGGGATATGCCCAGGCCGTCGATGCCTACTGGACGTACGAAACCGCCATCCGTCGCGCGGAAGCCGCCACCGGCTCGGTGGTGGGCGTGAGCGGCGCGCTCTACGCCGTGCGCCGCAGCGGCATGCCGGTGCCGCCGCCGGGTTTGGTGTTGGATGATGTCTGGGTGCCGATGCGCATCGCGGCGAACGGCGGGCGGATCGGTTTCGAGCCCGCCGCCGTGGCGTTCGATCGGGCCTCGGGCAGCGCGGCGGTGGAATCCGCGCGGAAACGCCGAACCTTGTCTGGAAACTGGCAGCTTCTGGCCCGGTGGCCGGACATCGCGCTGCCCGGTCGCCATCCCTTGGCTTGGCGTTTCGTGCACCACAAGCTGCTGCGCCTGGTTGCGCCCGTGTTCCTGCTGGGCGCTTTCGTCGCGAACGCCGCGCTGTTGCGGGAGGGCGTGGTCCCGGCGGCGCTTTTCGCCGCGCAGTGCGCGGCTTACGCCATGGCCTTGGCCGGGCTGCGTTGGCCCTCCCTGCGTGCGCTGTGGCCGGTGAAGCTCGCGTCCGCTTTCCTTGAGATGAATGCCTACGCCGCGCTGGGCTTCATCGATTTCCTTTGCAGCCGCGATGCCCATCTCTGGGCCGCGACGCCGTCCGTCATCCCCCCGAGCCCCCCATGACCGTGAGTCGTTCCGCGCCGACGCCGGACCGCGTCCTGTACCTCGTCTCCCTGTTTCCCTGCTGGTCGGAGACCTTCATCGTCCGTGAGATCGAGCGTTTCGTGGAGCGCGGCGTCGACGTCCGCATCCTGTCGCTGAAGCCCCCGTCCGAGACGCTGGTGCAGAAGCGCGCCGAAGCCCTGATGAACCGGGTCATCGGACCGCGCCATCCGCTGGCTGAGCTGCCGACCGTGTTCCTCGAGGTGCTTCGCCACCCCATCGCCGTGCTCGTCGTCGCCGCGCAACTGCTGCTGGGCCTGTGGAAGCAGCCTGCCGCCCTCGGCAAGAGCGCCGTCGCCGTGTGGCGGGGCCTCGCCGCGCTGCCGGCCATCCGGCGCTTCGACCCGCAGTGGCTGCATGCGCATTGGGCGACCTATCCGTCCACGGTCGCCTGGGCGTTGTCCAAGCTCACCGGCGTGCCGTTCTCTTTCACCGCGCACGCGCACGACATCTTCGTCGAGGACCAGCTGATCGCGCCGAAGCTTGCCGATGCCGCGTTGGCCGTGACGATTTCCCGCTACAACGTGCGCTACCTCGCTCGTTGGGGCGCCGAGCAGCTCGGCGAGCGCCTGCAAGTGGTGCACTGCGGCGTCGATTTCGCCGAACTCCCGGAGAACCTCGATACCCGCGCCGACGACCATCTCGTCACGGTCGGCCGGCTCGACCCGATCAAGGGCTTCGACACGCTGATCCCGGCGCTGGGCCTGCTGAAGCGCCGTGGTGTCCGCTTCCGCTGCACCGTCATCGGCGAAGGCCCGCAGCGTCGCGCCCTCGAAGCGCAGATCGCCGCGGAAGACGTCGTCGATCGCGTGGCGTTGGTCGGCGCCAAGCCACAGGAAGCCGTGCGCGCAGCGCTGAACGACGCCACCGTCTTCGTGATGCCGAGCGTGACGACGCCGGAGGGCAACCAAGACGGCATCCCGGTGGCGCTGATGGAGGCGATGGCGACCGCCGGTGCGGTCGTCAGCACCCAGGTCTCGGGCATCCCGGAACTGGTGCATCACGAGCGGACCGGGCTGGTGGTGCCCCCGGGTGACGCGCGCGCTGGCGG
>JAIXTZ010000224.1 GCA_027483745.1 Lysobacteraceae bacterium | reverse complement strand
TCGATGCTCGACTTCCTCGATGCCTTCGCTGACGACTTCCCGAAACGCGTCGACGAGTACGAGACCCTGCTCACCGACAACCGCATCTGGAAGCAGCGCACCGTCAACATCGGCATCGTGACGCCGGAGCAGGCGCTGGCCTGGGGCATGACCGGTCCGATGCTGCGTGGCTCGGGCATTGCCTGGGACCTGCGCAAGAAGCAGCCCTACGCCTGCTACGCCGACGTCGATTTCGACATCCCGGTGGGCGTCAACGGCGACTGCTACGACCGCTACTTGGTGCGCGTCGAGGAAATGCGCCAGTCGGCGCGGATCATCAAGCAGGCCGTCGCGTGGCTGCGCGCCAACCCCGGCCCGGTGATGGTCGACAACTACAAGGTCGCGCCGCCGAAGCGCGAGCTGATGAAGGGCGACATGGAAGCCCTCATCCACCACTTCAAGCTGTTCACCGAGGGCTATTCGCTGCCCGCGGGCGAGGTGTACGCCGCCGTCGAGGCCCCGAAGGGCGAGTTCGGCGCCTACCTCGTCTCGGACGGCGCCAACAAGCCGTTCCGCCTCAAGCTGCGCGCGCCGGGCTTCGCCCACCTGAGCTCGATGGACGCGATCGTGAAGGGCCACATGTTGTCGGACGTCGTCGCCATGATCGGCACCTACGACGTCGTGTTCGGAGAGATCGACCGATGAAAGCCACGGGCAATTTCGAGGCCTGCCAGCACGTCGACCCGATGGTCGCGCTGACGGACGCCACCCGCGCCCGCATCGAGGAGTGGCTGGCGCGCTTTCCCGCCGACCGTCGCCGCAGCGCAGTCATCCAGGCGCTGATCGCCGCTCAGGAGCAGAACCAGGGCTACCTGACCGACGAGCTCATCGCCGCCGTCGCCAAGTACATCGGCATTCCGCCGGTCTGGGCCTACGAGGTCGCGAGCTTCTACTCCATGTTCGCGCTCGAGCCGGTCGGGCGGAACGTCGTGGCGATCTGCACGAACATCAGCTGCTGGCTCAATGGCGCCGAGGATGTGGTGCGCCACTGCGAGAAGAAGCTCGGCGTCAAGAATGGCGAATCCACCGCCGACGGTCGAATTTGGCTGAAGGTGGAGGAAGAATGCCTTGCCGCGTGCGCCGGCGCGCCGATGATGGTCATCAACGGCCACTACCACGAGAAGCTGACCCCGGCGTCGATCGACGCCCTGCTCGACGAGCTGAAGTGAGTCCCTCCATGGCACACAGCGCCTCCCATGCCTCCGGTCCCGTCGGCCCTGCGCCGCAGGAGCACCAGGTCGTCTACACCACGCTGCATTTCGACAAGCCCTGGGCCTACGAGAATTACCTCAAGGTCGGTGGCTACGCCGCGTGGCGGAAGATCCTTGCCGAGAAGATTCCGCCCGAGCAGATCATCGAGCAGGTGAAGCAGAGCGCGCTGCGCGGTCGCGGCGGCGCTGGCTTCCCGACGGGCCTGAAGTGGAGCTTCATGCCGCGCAGTGCGCCGGGGCAGAAGTACATCCTCTGCAACTCCGACGAGTCCGAGCCCGGCACCTGCAAAGACCGCGACATCCTCCGCTACAACCCGCACGCGGTGATCGAAGGGCTGGCCATCGCCTGCTACGCCACCGGTTCGACGGTTGCTTACAACTACATGCGCGGCGAGTTCCACCACGAGCCCTTCGAGCATTTCGAGGAAGCACTCAAGGAAGCCTACGCGAACGGCTGGCTCGGTAAGGACGTGCAGGGCAGCGGCATCGACGTCGACATTTATTCGGCGCTGGGCGCCGGTGCCTACATCTGCGGCGAAGAAACCGCCCTGATGGAATCGCTGGAAGGCAAGAAGGGCCAGCCGCGCTACAAGCCGCCGTTCCCGGCGAACTTCGGCCTGTACGGCCGCCCGACCACGATCAACAACACCGAAACCTACGCGTCGGTGCCGGCCATCCTGCGCAACGGCGCGGAGTGGTTCCTCAACCTCGGCAAGCCGAACAACGGCGGCCCGAAGATCTTCTCGGTGTCCGGCCACGTGGCCAAGCCGGGCAACTTCGAGATCCGCCTCGGGACGCCCTTCAAGGACCTGCTCGAGATGGCGGGTGGCGTCCGCGGTGGCCGTAAGCTCAAGGCCGTGATCCCTGGTGGTTCGTCGATGCCAGTACTGCCGGGCGAGACCATGCTCGGCCTCACCATGGACTACGACAGCATCCAAAAGGCCGGTTCGGGCCTGGGCTCGGGCGCCGTCGTGGTGATGGACGAGACCACCTGCATGGTCCGCGCCTGCCACCGCATTGCACGCTTCTACTTCAAGGAAAGCTGCGGCCAGTGCACGCCGTGCCGCGAGGGCACGGGCTGGATGTACCGCATGCTCACGCGCATCGTCGAGCACAAGGCGACGCTGGACGACCTGCAGATGCTGAAGGCCGCTGCCGGCCAGATCGAAGGGCACACCATCTGCGCCTTCGGCGAGGCCGCCGCGTGGCCGGTGCAGGGCTTCCTGCGCCAGTTCTGGAGCGAGTTCGAGTACGCCATCGTCAACAAGCGCTTCCTGGTCGATGACCAGGCCGCTGGCGTCGTTACGGAGAAGGCCGCATGAGCGCCGCCACGCCCACCGCCCCCGCCACCGACGTGGTGAACATCGAGATCGACGGCGTGCCGATGCAGGCACCGAAGGGCTCGATGATCATCCAGGCCGCCGACAATGCCGGCATCGCGATCCCGCGCTTCTGCTACCACAAGAAGCTGCCGATCGCGGCCAACTGCCGCATGTGCCTCGTCGACGTCGAGAAGATGCCGAAGCCCGCCCCGGCCTGCGCCACGCCGGTGATGGAAGGCATGAAGGTCACCACCCAGACGAAGCGCGCCCTCGATGCGCAGCGCAACGTCATGGAGTTCCTGCTGGTCAACCACCCGCTGGATTGCCCGATTTGCGACCAGGGCGGCGAGTGCGAGCTGCAGGACGTCTCGATGGGCTACGGCCGTTCGGTCAGCCGCTACGTCGAACGCAAGCGCGTCGTGGCCGACGAGGACCTGGGCCCGCTGGTGGCCACCGAGATGACGCGCTGCATCCACTGCACGCGCTGCGTCCGCTTCACGGCCGACGTCGCCGGCACCTACGAGCTCGGCGGCATGTACCGCGGCGAGAACCTGCAGATCGGCACCTACGACGGCAAGCCGCTGATGAGCGAGCTGTCGGGCAACGTCAT
This sequence comes from Lysobacteraceae bacterium, assembly GCA_027483745.1. The sequence goes on along the minus strand of JAIXTZ010000224.1, from coordinate 2,561 downwards.
CGACGTCTGCCCGGTCGGCGCGCTGACCAACAAGGTCTACCGCTTCAAGGCGCGCCCGTGGGAACTGGTCGCCCGCGAGTCGATCGGCCTGCACGATGCCCTGGGTTCGAACCTGTTCCTGCACGTGCGTCGCAACGAGGTGCTGCGCATCGTCCCGCGCGACAACGAAGCGGTGAACGAGTGCTGGCTGTCGGACCGCGACCGTTATTCGCATGAAGGCCTGTACAGCGAGGACCGCGCCACGTCGCCGCTCGCCAAGCAGGCGGACGGCAGCTGGAAGGCCATCGGCTGGGACGAGGCGCTCGCCCTTGCCGCCGCGATGCTCAAGGCCAGCGGCGCCGACACCGGCATGCTGGTGCATCCGGCCACGTCGAACGAGGAGGGCGCGTCGCTGTCGCGTCTCGCCAAGGGCCTCGGCAGCGCGGCCATCGACCACCGCCTGACGCAGGTCGATTTCGCCGACGCGCCGGTGGCCGAAGCCTTCGGCCGCAGCGCCGCCGAACTCGAGAAGGCCGATGTCGTGCTGCTGGTCGGCACGAACCTCCGCCACGAAGTGCCCCTGCTGCACCAGCGCCTGCTGAAGGCGACCAAGAAGGGCGCCAAGGTCTTCGCGATCAACCCCGTCGACTTCCCCGTTGCGCACGCACTCGCCGGCAAGGCGATCGTGGCCCCGTCGAAGCTGCCGGGCGTGCTCGCGGCCCTCGCGGCCAAGCTCGGTGCCTCGCTGCCGGGTGGCCTCGCGGCGGGGATCGACGATCCGGCGCTCGCCGGCATCGCCGAAGCCCTGAAGAATGCCAAGGCCGGTGCGATCGTCCTCGGCGAGGTCGCCGAAACCCACGCCAACGCCTCGCACCTGCGTGCGGCGGCGCGTGCCATCGCCCATGCGACGGGCGTCGCGGTCAACCGCGTCCCGCAGGGCGCCAACGCGCTCGGTCTCGCCCAGCACGGCGTGCTGCCGGCGGTGGGCCACGATGCGGGCGCGCAGCTGGCAAAGGCCAAGGCGGGCTACGTGCTCTACAACGTCGAGCCGGCCTACGATTTCGCCGATGCGACGGCCGCGCTCAAGGCGCTGTCGCCTGCCAAGGTCGTCGCGTTCTCGGCCTACGCCAGCGAGTCGCTGAAGCAGGTCGCCGACCTCATTTTGCCGATTGCGGCGGGTGCGGAGACGGAAGGCAGCTACACCAACCTTGATGGTCGCGTGCAGTTCACCAGCGCCGGCGGCAAGCCGCGCGGTGAGGCCCGTCCGGGCTGGCGCGTGCTGCGCGCCCTCGGCGAGGCGATGAACTTTGCGGGCTTTGACCACATGGACCTCGGCGCGCTTCGCGAGTCGATGGCGCCGAACGCCGTCACCTCGGGCACGGGACTGTCGGCGCTCGCCGCGCTCTCTGGCGTCGAACGCCTTGCGACCGCGCCGGTCTACCGCATCGATGCCCAGCTCCGTCGTTCGACGTCCCTCAACGATCATCCGCTCACGAAGGGGCAGGGTGTCGAGCTGCATCCCGAGGATGCGGCCGCGCTCGGCCTCGCCGAAGGCGCGATCGCGAAGGTCGCCGATGCGAACGGCCATGCGGCCCTGCCGGTCCGTCTGAATCCGCGCGTCGCCAAGGGCACCGCATGGGTTGAGTCGGGCTATCCGGCCACCGCGCCGCTGGCGGCGCACGGTGCGCTGACGATCACCAAGGCGGGTGCCTGATGGATCTGTTCGCTCCGCTCCGCGACTTCCTGCTGGAGTTCGGCGCCGCCGGCTCGTTGGCTTGGATGCTCGTCAAGATCGTCCCGTTGATGATCTCGCTGACCATCGCCGTGGCGTTCTACACGCTGCTCGAGCGCAAGGTGATCGGCTGGATGCATGTGCGCCACGGGCCGGTGTTCATCGGCCAACTGGTGCCCGGCCTCGGCGTCATCCAGGCCTTCGCCGACGTCTTCAAGATGCTGTTCAAGGAAAGCATCGTGCCCTCAAGCGCGAACGCTTTCCTTCACCGCCTCGCGCCGCTGATCGCGCTCGCCCCTTCCTTCGCGGCTTGGGCGGTGATGCCCTTCGGCGAGGGCCTCGTGATCGCCGACGTCGACGCTGGCCTGCTGGTGCTGCTCGCGCTCACGTCGATGGGCGTTTACGGCGTGATCATCGGCGGCTGGGCCTCGAACTCGAAGTACGCCTTCCTCGGCGCGCTGCGCTCGGCGGCCCAGGTCGTCAGCTACGAGATCGCGATGGGCTTTGCCTTGGTCGGCGTGCTGGTGGCCGCCGGTACCATGAACCTCACCGAGATCGTGCATGCCCAGAAGGGCGACGCCGGCCTGTTCGAGTGGTTCTGGCTGCCGCTGCTGCCGCTGTTCGTCATTTACTTCATCTCGGGCGTGGCCGAGACCAACCGCGCGCCCTTCGACGTCGCGGAGGGTGAGTCGGAGATCGTCGCCGGCTTCCACGTCGAGTATTCGGGGTCTGCGTTCGCGATCTTCTTCCTCGCCGAATACGCGAACATGATCCTGATCAGCTTCCTCGCCGCGCTGTTCTTCCTCGGCGGCTGGCTGTCGCCGTTCCCGGAATCGGTGCCGGTGCTCGG
>JAIXTZ010000207.1 GCA_027483745.1 Lysobacteraceae bacterium | reverse complement strand
GAGGTAGCCCTGGGCCATGCGCTGCCGGCGCGAGGCTGCCGTCCGCCACCCGTCGGAAACCACAACAAACTTGCGCTCGATCTCGATGCCCATCAGCGGCGCTCGAACACGGCGATCGACTCGACGTGCGCGGTGTGCGGGAACATGTCCATCACGCCGGCGCCGAGCAGGGTGTAGCCGCGCTCATTGACGAGGAAGCCGGCGTCGCGCGCCAGCGAGCCCGGGTGGCAGCTGACGTAGACGATGCGCGGGATGGTCTTCAGCGGCAGCTGGGCCAGCACTTCGGCGGCCCCGGCGCGCGGCGGGTCGATCAGCAGCTTGTCGAAGCCGTCGCGCATCCACGGCTCGCCCGAGAGATCCTTGGCGAGGTCGGCGGCGAAGAAGCGCGCGTTCGGCAGGCCATTGGCCTCGGCGTTCTGCCGCGCCCGCGCCACCAGCCCGGCATCGCCCTCGACGCCGACGACGTCGAAGCCGCGCCGCGCGATCGGCAAGGTGAAGTTGCCGAGGCCGCAGAAGAGATCCAGCACGCGCTCGCCGGGCTTGAGGTCGAGCAGCTCGATGGCCCGCGCGATCATCTGTCGGTTCAGGCCGGCATTCACCTGGATGAAGTCGAGCGGGCGGAAAGCAAGGCGCACGCCCTCGGCCGCGCCAACGTCTTCAGCCGACAGATCGAAATGCAGGTCGACATGTTCTGGCCACAGCGGCGCGACCGTATCGATGCCGCCCGGCTGCAGGAACACCGCCACGGCCTCGCGCTTCGCGAAATCGACCAGCTTCTCGCGGTCGCCGGCCGACAGCGGCTCGAGATGGCGGAACACCAGCGCCAGCACGCCGCTCTCGCGCGGCGCCCCACCGTCCAGCGCGCCGTCGCCGGCGATGAACTCGATCTGCGGGATCGCGCGGCGGCCGTCGAGCGATTCCACCAGCGCGGACAGCGCCGGGATCCGCTGGCCCACCGCCGGGATCACGGTGTGGCATTCGGACAGGTCGGCGACGAAGCGCGGGTCCTGCTCGCGGAAACCGACCAGCGCCTTGCCCTTCTTCTCGACCCACCGCACCGAGAGGCGCCCCTTGCGGCGGTAGCCCCACTGCGCGTCGCGGATCGGCGCGAACCACTCGCGCGGCTCGACGTGGCCGATGCGCGCCATGTTCTCGGTGAGCACCCGGGCCTTGGCCTCGATCTGCTTCGCTTCGTCGAGGTGCTGCAGCGCGCAGCCGCCGCAGGTGCCGAAGTGGGCGCAGCGCGGCGCCACGCGATCGGCCGAGGCCTCGAGCACCTCGAAGGCCGCGGCCTCGTCGAAATGGCGGTTCTTCGCCGTCTGCTTCGCCCGCACACGCTCGCCGGGCAGCGCACCGGCGACGAACACGGCCTTGCCGTCGCGGCGGCCGACGCCCCGGCCGTCGTGGGTCAGGCCGTCGATGGCGATTTCGAAATCAGGGTCCAGTCGTTGCCGCTGTCGCGCCACGGGAAAGCTCGGGAAGAACGGGGCGCGATTTTCGCACGCCCGGGCTTACTTCTGCTTCCAGGCCCCGGCGCTGTCCTGGTACCACCAGCCGGCGCGGGCCTGGGCCACCCATTCCTTGGCGAAGGTCTGGCGGATCTGCGTCTCCCACTCCGGGTGGCCGTTGGCCACGGCGATCTCGCGGTAGACGGCGTTGCGGTCGCGGTTTTCCTCGGCGACGGCCTGGTTCGCAGCCGTCCGCTGCGCCAGCGGCACCTTGGCCGGCTCGCGCAGCACCACGAGGCCGTCGTTGCCGAAGCCCAGCGCGCCGGCATCGAACAGCGGCGCCAGCGTGCCCTGGAAGCGCTCCGCCATGCGCGACTGGATCGCCTGGATGGCCGGCGTGCGGATGCGGATGTCGACGTTTTCCTGCGCCTGTGCGCTGGTGATGAAGAACCCGACCGGGTCGAAGCGCGTTTCGGTGTGCGAAAACACGCGGGCCGGAACGACGTCACGGCCTTCAAGCGTTGCCGCGATGAACCGGGCGGCTTCGCCATGCTCGAGGCTGGCCGAACCGCCGCTGGCCGCGGGCGCCTCGCCGATCACGTCCTCGACGAATTCCTCGGCCGCCTTCTGCGCCTCCGCGGCCGGGAAGTACACGTTGATGGTCACGCACGACGCAAGAGCGAGGAGCGGGACGAGCAGGAAAAATCGGCGCATGGGCATCCTCCGGGGAGACTCGTGATCGTATAGCCCGCACGTCCTGAACGCTCCCCGACGACGCCACGATTTCAGGCGTCGGAAAGCCGGAATCGTCCAAGCACCGACCGCAGATCCTTTGAGCGTTCCTGCAGTTGCCGAGCAACGTCGTCCACCACATCGCCGGCGCGTCGCACGGCATCAGACTGCAGATGCAGATGCCCGAGCTGGCCCTCCATTTCGGCCGTTGCGGACAACTGTTCTCGGAACCCGGCCAAGAGTTCATGCGAAACGGTTTCGACCTGCGCCACCAGCGCCGCGAGAGACGCGACCGTGCTTCCGCTTTCGGCCACGGCATCCACCCCGTCGCCGATACGCACATCGGCTTCCCGAGTGATCTGGCGGATCTGGCCCGCCGATTGCGCGGACCGCTTCGCCAACGCACGCACTTCAGCGGCCACCACCGCGAAGCCACGCCCCGCATCCCCTGCCCGAGCCGCCTCGACGGCCGCGTTCAAGGCGAGGATGTTCGTCTGGAAGGCGAAGTCATCGATCATCTGGCTGGCGTCGGCGATCCGGACGCTGGAGTCCCGGATGCCATCCATACAGCCGTGCGCACGATCGACCACGACGCGGCCGGCCTCGCCAAGGCTGCGCGCGTTCGCCAGCCGCTCGCCCACGGATTCGACGGAGGCCGAAAGCGCACGGGTACTCTGCGCTCCTTCTTCGACCGCCGCTGCGGTACGGATGACGCTGTCGGCCGACGCTTGGCTGGCCTCACGCAAGTGCTGACTGTCCTCGCCGAGGCGAGCAGCCGCACCCTCGACATCCGCGGCCACCTCGGCGACGCGACGGAGATCGGCGGCGAGCGAACGGACCGACGTCCGCAGCGCCATGACCACCTCGCCGATCCGGCCCGGCGCCAACGATTCGGCATCGGCCCTTAGGTCACCCTCGGCGAGCTTGAGGGAGAGCTTGGCCAGCTCATCGAGCGCGGCACCGACCGCGCCAAGGCTGCCGTTGACTTCACTCGCGAGCTCGCCAAGGCGCCCGGACAATCCGTCATCGACGTGGCCATCGAAGTAACCCTCCCGCATACGCCGCATGCTGCGGACCACTTCGGAGGTGGCCGCGTCGAGGGCGGCCATCGCGGCGTCGACGCGGACGCGAGACGCCTCCGGAACACGAGGAGACATTCGCCTCGAAAAATCTCCGACGACCAGCCCCTCCATCACGTCATCGAGCGCCTCCATCGTGCCGCGAACGCTGTCCACGCTGCGATTGATCGCCGCCCCCAGAAGACCGAGCTTGCCCGGGATCTCCACCTCGACGCGTCGATCAAATTCGCCACGGGCCACGGCGTCTGCGACCGAACCAATGGCTTCGAGCGCCGACTGTTGCCCCGCCATCAGCGTGCGGAACGCGCCGATCATGCGCCCGATGTCGCCGCGATGACGGGGCTCGGGGATTGCCGGGGCTTCGCCGCGCGCGTAGGCCTCCATCGTGCGCCGCAGGTCGCCAATCTGCACCACAAGCCGGGCGTTGACGAACCGCCAGGCGAACACCACGAGACCGAGCAGCATGGCAATCGCGACGCCACTGAGCAGAACGAGGTTCTGCGCCCGCGCCTGCCTTTCGCTCCAGAAGTCGATCAGCGCGTCACCGGCGGTGTAGGTCAGGACGACGGCGGTATCCAACGCCGCCGAACTCTCACCGAAATAGGCGTCGAATCCGAGCGGGTAGACGGGCGAATCACGGACGGCCTCGGCGAGGAAACCCTCGCGCAGAGTCTGGTACGTACCGAAGTAGGTCGACTCGACCGCGTCGGCGGCCTCGCGGACCGTGGCCGGCATGGCTGACGCGGTCCGACCAAGGCTGCGTTGAAGGAGCGCGCGCGCCTCGATGACCCGGCTGTGGTCCCGCCGCGCTTCCACGAGATCGGGCGCGGGGATGGGGGCGCCGGTCAGCGCGGCTAGTGCGAAGTAGGTCCGCTCACGCCCCCCGTACTCGCGAATCCGCCAACCGGCATCGGCAAGCGCCTCGAGGTCCAAGGCTGCGACCGGCACGTCGCCCTCGGTCGGAGCAAGACGTTTCCCGGCGTCACGCAGCTGGAGGATGCCGCGCTTGAGCTCGTCCGGGATGCGCAGAACGTCGCCGGGATCACGTCCGGAGCGAGGAAGGCGAAGGGCATCGTCCGCGCGCTCACGGAGCGCGATGATTGCATCGCGTCGGAGGTTGAACTCCTCGCGAAACGGAGACGCCTCGGACGGTCGAAGCTCTCCGAGAAGTTCCTCGATGCCGTCCAGCTGGGCATCCGAACGCTCCCGCTGCTGCACGAGCAGGTCGGCGAACGGCGGACCGAAAGGCTCCTCGAGATTAAGCCCGACTTGCGTGAGGCTGCGCTCGAACGACATTTCCACCGTGCCCTTGTCCAGAGCGACAAGCACTCGTCCGGCGGCGGCAAGACGGTCGGCGTCGCCCATCGCCCGGGCGCTTGACCAGAGTGCGGCAAGGGCGACCGCGGCAAGCACCAGGCTGAGCAGCGCCAGTAGCGCCCGGATCGTCGGGACGGTCTTCAATGACGCGATCACGAGCCACCTCCTGTGTCGTTTGCGGCAGCATGAACCCGCAAAGTGAAGACGGAGTGAAAATCATTCGATGCGCAGCGTGTCGCCCTCTGTGGCGTCCTTCAGGCGCGAGACCAGCGTCGGCCAATCGACGCTACGGCGGAAGCCGACCACCTCGATCCGCGGCAGGCCACGCCCGTCGATGATCACGTACCCGTCGCCGCGCTTCTTCAGGCCGGTCATCGCGCAGCGATTGTCCTTCAACACACAGCCGATGCCGATGCGGTCGTAGCCGAAATCATCGAAGGTGCGCAGCAGTCGCGCCTGCAGGCCAGCAACCAGCCCGGAACCGCCGAGGTCGGAAATGTCCTGCACCGCGCGCTGGCTGATGCGGCGCGAGCCGTCCCATTCGCGGTCGGTGAGCAGCCGCGCGTCAAAAGCGACGGGCGTCCAGTCGACGAGGCGCAAATCGCGGATGCGTCCGTCGAGGCGTCCCGTGATTTCGCCAAAGCCGAAGGCGCCGGTCAGTGGCGCAAGGTCGATGTCTTGGAAGCGGAGGTTGGCCGCGAGCGAAGGCGCCACGCCGAACGGCCGCTCGAGCGCGAGATCATCGATGCGCACTTCGCCGCCGAACAGCTGCATGGCCAGCCCGCCTTCGAAACTCACGCGGTTGCGCTCGTAGAGCGCGTTCGGCAGCGTGCCGCCAATGGTGCCTTCGAAGTCCGGCCAGCCGAGGCGCTGCGACAGGCTGCCGAGGTCGAGGGCTTCGAGGGCGAGACCCATCTCGATCCGAAGGGGCGCCTCACCGCGCGCCGGCCGCCACACCAGCCGGTCGAGCCGCAGATGCCCGCCGAGCATCCCGGTGCGCAGCGGTGCCACCAAGGCCAGCTGGCCGTCGCTGCTGCGGAAGTCGAGCCGGCCCGCTTCGATGCCGATGCCGTACAGCGCGGCCGCGCGCCAGGCGAAACGACTGTTTGCCAACGCCGAATCGCGCGACCAGCGCACGCCCCCGTCGAGCCCGGCGAGCGAGAAGCGGCCCTTCGGATCGATCGCGATGGCGTCACGCAAGTCGACATCCAGCGCCGACAACCCCTCGGCATCGAAGCCGAAAGCGCCGCTCCCCTGCCCGGCCAACTGCAGTTCCCCGAAGCCTGCGGGCGCGAGGACGCCATCGAGATAGCGCGTGCGCAGACCGGCCAGGTCCGGCGAGCGCCAGCGCGCCGCGAGCCCCGTCAGGGTGCCGGCCGCGTCCAGCGACGCATCGCCTTCAGCCGTCAACGCACCCGCATCGTCCCACTGCCAATGCGAGAGCCGCCAGCCGCCGCCCGCCAGGGATTCGGCATCGAGCTGCAGGCCCACGCCGGCGGCCGGAACGGCCAAATAGATCGGGCTCACCAGGAGTTCGCCGGCCTTCAAGGCCCCACGCAGCGTCAGGCGGGTTCGTTCCGGGGCCGACGGCGACGCGGGCGTCGACGCGTACCGCAACGTCAGGGGCACCGTCAGGCCGGCGCCCGCGAGCAGCCCGTCCGGCGTATCGAAGGCAAGGCCTTCGAGCCGCAGGTCGGCGTCGACGCGGATTTCGGGGCCGTCGACAGGCACCGACAGCGTGCCCGAGAGCCGGCCATCGCCAATGCGGCCACCGGCCCAGAGCTGTTTCGCGAAATCCTCAAGCCAGGCCAGCGGAATGCGCTGGGCCGCCACCCGCCAGGGCGACGCCAAGTCCTTGTCGACACGCAGCGAGCGACGCCCCTGGGACCAGTCGGCCCGGGTGCGCGTCGCGGAAAGATCGACGGCCAGCCGCCCCGCCGCACGGCCACCGACCTGCAGCGCGCCGTCGCAGGCCAGCGGCTCCAGGGTCAATACGCGCTCACAGGTCCAGGCCACGCGCTCCAGGTGCAGGGCGACGGCCGGAAGCGCCACGCGTCCGGCTTCGACCGTCAGCCCGACGGGCTCCGCGCCGGCCGCTCCCGTGCGGAGCCGCATCGCCACCGCTTCGGCCCGGGCCGCACCAGCGTCGACACGCTCGATGGCGACGCGCAGCTCCCGGGCGCCGACCTCGGGCGCCGCGAGCATGAATGCCAACCCAAGCGCCAACGCCGAGACGAACAGCGTCAGAATTTTCCTATAGTGGCTCGCCACGAGGGCCTTCATCCTGCCGGTGAACGCATCGAGGAGGGATCCGTGAGCCTACGCTTCCTGGTGGTCGAAGATGACCCCGCAAGCCGCGAGTTCGCCCGCAGCAGTCTGGTGCCGTTCGGGATCGTCGATGCGGCGAGGACGCTCGCCGAGGCCGGCGCGCTCTGCGCGGAGCATGGCTACGACCTGTTCCTCCTCGATGTCTCGTTGCCCGATGGTCAGGGCGATGGTTGGCTGGCGCGGCAACGCGCGTTGGGAAACCGGACGCCGGCAGTGGCCCTGACGGCTGAGCTCGACGCCGATCGGCGGCGTCGGCTCGTCGCCAGCGGGTTCGTCGAGGCGCTGGGCAAGCCCCTGTCCGAATCGAGGCTCCGCGAGGCGCTGGCGCCATGGCTTGGCACCGTGTCAGGAGCTTGGGACGACGTCCAAGCCCTATCCGCCCTCGGGGGTTCGGACGCCGCGCTTCGACGCATGCGCACCCTGTTCATTGAGGAACTTCCGCGCCAGCGCGAACGGGTCCAGTCGGCCATCGGCGACGACGAAGCCCTCCGCGCCGTGCTGCACCAGATGCGCGCCGGCTGCGGTTTCGTGGGCGCCACCGCCCTCGCCCTCGCCGTCGACGCCCTGCACGCCGAGCCAGCGGATCGCGAAGCCGCGACGCGGCTACTCCGACGGATCGACGAGGCGCTCGCCGGCCCCGGGGCCTGAGCGCCCGACGCGCGCGACCTCGGCCATCAGGCTCCACGCCTTCAGAGGCTTGCCGCCGAGGTGATGCGCAAGGATGGCGCGCAGCCCGCGACGCAACTCGCCCAGTTCCTCGGCCGGCGGGCAGCGGTCTTCCGCCAGCGCCAGCAGCGCACTGCCGCGGAGGCTGTCCGCCGCATGGCTGCGATCCCGCCACGCGCCGTGTTCGGGATCGATGCGGTAGCGCGCCGCCGGATCGAGCGCCTCGCCTTCGGCGGTTTCTCCCCAGGGCAGACCGAGGCCGAGGGCGTCCAGCAGGTCGCGCTCGAAGCGGCGCAGCATCCAAGCCAGCGGCTGCGCGCCAGTCGGCGGGGTCACCCGCGCCAGCTCCTCGCGCAAGGCGGCATAGCGCAAGAACACCTCAGGCACCGCGTCCTGGCGCGGCAACAGGCGCAGCAGCAGCTCGTGCACGTAGAAGCCCGCCAGCGCCGCGTCCCCGGCATGCCGCGGCGCGGCATCCACCGCCTCCCAGCGCGCCAGGGTCCACAGCTCGCCGCGCTGCGCGGCATCGAATTCGATGGCCTGCCAAGGCTGCAGCGCCGCGCGACGCGCCTGCTGCTTCGCCCCCTGAACGCCGCGCGCGACGACGCCGATGCGGCCGTGGTGCTCGCTCAGCAGTTCGACCAACAGGCTGGTCTCGCGCCAAGGCCGCGCATGCAGCACGAAGGCGCGTTCGCCGCCGACGCGCACGGCGAGGCGTTACTCGCCGTAGCCGAACTGGCGCAGCGCGGATTCGTCGTCCGACCAGCCCTCGCGCACGCGCACCCAGGTCTGCAGGAAGACACGGCGCCCGAAGAGCTTCTCCATCGAGATGCGCGCGGCGCTGCCGATGGTCTTCAGCATCTCGCCCCCCTGCCCGATCACGATGGCCTTCTGGCCGTCGCGCTCGACCCAGATGATGGCGGCAATGCGCAGCTTCTCGCCTTCTTCCTCGAACTTCTCGATCTCGACCGTCGTCGAGTAGGGCACTTCCTGCCCGAGCTTGCGCATGAGTTGCTCGCGCACCAGCTCGGCGGCGAGGAAACGCTCGCTGCGGTCGGTGATCTCGTCCTCGGCGAACAGTGGCGGCGATTCCGGCAGCACCGAGATCAGGCTCTTCACCAGCGGGCGCAGGCCGTCCTGCTTGCGCGCGGCGATCGGGTGTACGGCGGCGAACTCGCGGTCCTTGGTGACTTCGGCGATGAAGGGCAGCAGCGCGCCTTTATCGGCCAGCTTGTCGACCTTGTTGATCACCAGCACCACCGGCACGCCGGCGTCGCGCAGCACCTTGTAGGCGAGGCTGTCCTCGTCGGTCCAGCGCCCGGCCTCGACGACCAGGGCCGCGCCGTCGACGTCCTCCACGGCGCCGCGGGCGGCCCGGTTCATGTAGCGGTTCATCGCGCGCCCGCTCTGGTCGCGGTGCAGCCCGGGCGTATCCACCAGGGCGATCTGGCCGTCCTGGAAGGTGGCGATGCCAAGCAGGCGATGGCGCGTGGTCTGCGGCTTCGGCGAGACGATGCTCACCTTGGCGCCGACCAGGGCATTCACGAGGGTGGACTTGCCCACGTTGGGGCGGCCGAGCACGGCGATGGTGCCGGCGCGGTGCGGGGTATCGGTATCGAGGGTGTCGCTCATGGCGGCAGTGTAGCGGCGCTGCGGCCCTTCGGATGCTCGCGTTCGAGCGCGGCCAGCAGAGCTTCAGCGGACGCCTGTTCGGCATTGCGCAAGGAGGTGCCCTCGCCGTCCACCTCGAGCAGGGGCTCGCCGGCCCGGGCGCGCACGCGGAAATGCCGAGAATGGTCGGGCCCGCGGGCCTCCACCAGCTCGTACTCCGGCCGCGCCCACTGGCGGGCCTGCAGCCATTCCTGGAGCCGGGTCTTCGGGTCCTTGTCGACCTTGCCGGTGGGCATCGCGGCCAGGCCGGCCTCGAACCACGGCAGGGCGACGGCACGGCAGGCCTCGAGCCCGCCATCGAGGTAGATCGCCCCGACCACCGCCTCGAG
>JAIXTZ010000026.1 GCA_027483745.1 Lysobacteraceae bacterium | reverse complement strand
GCGGCGCGCTGCCAACGCCTGCGGCGAGGCCTTCGGGCCAAAGCCGGTCGATGGGTCGTCAGGGAGCCTGCAAGCAGGCGTTCCCAGCGGCCGTCGCCGGCCGCCGCGGGGGATGGGCAACGGAGCCCGCCATGTCCGCCACCGCCCTTGCCGAACCCGCCCACGACGAACCGTTCTGTCGCGCGGCCACTCTCCCCGCCACCGACGGCGTCCTGGCCAGCACCCTGTCGCTGCGCCATGCCGGACTGCAGCGCGTGAACCTACGCTGGCGCCTCGTCGGCGCCGAGGGAGCCCCGGTACACGCTGTGCTCGGCGGCATCTCGGCCACGCGCCATGTGGCCGCGCTGCATGACGACGAGCCCGAGGGCTGGTGGCAGGTCCAGTTCGGCGCCGGCCGCAGCTTCGATCCTTCGTGCTGCCGCGTGCTGAGCTTCGATTGGGTCGGCCGCGACGGCACGCTCGACGCACCGATCAGCAGCGCCGACCAGGCCGATGCACTGGCGGTGCTACTCGACCACCTCGGCATCACCCGCCTCGCGTCGATCGTCGGCAGCAGCTATGGCGCGATGGTCGGCCTTGCCTTCGCCGAGCGGCACCCCGCGCTCGTCGAGCGGCTGGTCGTCATCAGTGGCGCCGATCGCGCCGACCCGTACGCCGCGGCTTGGCGCGCCCTGCAGCGTCGCGTGCTGGAACTCGGCCGCGATGGCCCGGAGGCCGTCGCCCTCGCCCGCCAGTTCGCGATGCTCAGCTACCGCACGCCGGAAGAATTCGCGGCCCGCTTCGATGCCGAACCGACTTGGGACGGTGACCGACTGCGCTGCGCCGCCGAGGACTATCTCGACGCTGCCGGCTCGCGCTTCGCCGCGGTGTTCAGCCCCATCGCCTTCCGCCGGCTGTCGGAGTCGATCGACCAGCACCGCGTCGACCCGTCGCGCATCACCACGCCGACCACCGTCATCGCCGTCGAACAGGACCGCCTGGTGCCGCTTGACGACCTGCGCCGCCTGTCGCGCCAGCTCGCCGGGCCGGCGCGCCTGAAGGTGATCCGCTCCATCTACGGCCACGACGCTTTCCTGAAGGAGCCCGAGCAGATCGGCCGCCTGTTGGCGCTGGCGCTCGGGCCGACGACCGACGCCGTCCCGTCGTCGCGCGTTCCCGCTTCTTCTCCCCTCGCATCGTCCCCGCAGGCCCACGCATGAACCCCTTCGAATCTGCCACCCGCGCCGTCCGCGCCGGTATCGACCGCGACACCGCCCACGGCGCCGTCGTGCCGCCGATCGTGCTCTCCTCGAACTTCAGCTTCGAGGGCTTTGGCAAGAAGCGCCGCTACGACTACACGCGCAGCGGCAACCCCACGCGCGACCTGCTGGGTGAAGCGCTCGCCGAACTCGAAGGCGGCTCCGGCGGCGTGGTCACGGCGACCGGCATGGCCGCGATCACCCTGGTGCTGAGCCTGCTCGAACCCGGACAGCGCCTGGTTGTGCCGCACGATGCCTACGGCGGCAGCTGGCGCCTGTTCAACGCGCTGGCGAAGAAGGGTGCGTTCGAGCTCGTCACCATCGACTTCACCTGTCCGCGCCAGCTCGCGGCCGCGCTCGACCCGGCACCGGCCATCGTCTGGATCGAGACGCCCTCGAACCCGCTGCTGCGCATCACCGACCTGCGCTTCGTCGCCGAAGCGGCGAAGCGCGTTGGCGCGCTGGTGGTCGTCGACAACACCTTCCTCTCGCCGGCCTTGCAGACGCCGATCGACTTCGGCGCCGACCTCGTCGTGCATTCCACGACGAAGTACATCAACGGCCACAGCGACGTGGTGGGCGGCGCCGTGGTGGCGAAGACGCCCGAACTGCACGAGCGCCTCACCTGGTGGGCGAACGCGCTGGGCCTCACCGGCTCGCCCTTCGACGCCTTCCTGACCCTCCGTGGCCTACGCACGTTGGATGCTCGCCTGCGCGTGCACGAGGAAAACACCCACGCACTCCTCGACCTGCTGGTGGGCCACGAGGCCGTCGCTGCCGTCCATTACCCCGGGCTGGCCTCGCACGCGGGGCACGCGCTGGCCGCCCGCCAGCAGAAAGGCTTCGGCGCGATGCTCAGCTTCGAACTTCGCGGCGGCGAAGCGGCCGCCCGCGCCTTCTGCGACGGTCTCGAGTGTTTCACGCTGGCCGAATCGTTGGGCGGCGTCGAAAGCCTCGTCGCCCACCCGCCGACCATGACCCACGCGGCGATGACGGCGGAAGCCCGCGCGGCGGCCGGCATCCACGACGGCTTGCTGCGGCTGTCGGTGGGCATCGAGCACGTGCGCGACCTGCGCGCCGACCTCGCGGGCGGGCTGGAGCGCGCGTCCCGCGTGGCCGGCGCCCGGCCCGCACGGGAGGCTGTGATCGCCTGACGCCGTGCCGGGCCACGGGCCCGGAATGCTAGGCTTGGCGCCCTTTTTCGACCTTTGGACCGGCCCGAAACGCCGGTCGCGCGCCGCATGGACAAGAGCTTCGAGCCGAGCACCTTCGAATCCCGCTGGTACGCCCACTGGGAGGGCAGCGGCCTGTTCAAGCCCTCGGGCGACGCCTCGAAACCGGCGTACAGCATCCTGCTGCCGCCGCCGAACGTCACCGGCACCCTGCACATGGGCCACGCGTTCCAGCACACGTTGATGGACACGCTGGTGCGCTACCACCGCATGCGCGGCTTCGACACCCTGTGGCAGCTCGGCACCGACCATGCGGGCATCGCCACCGAGATGGTGGTCTCGCGCAACCTCCACTTGGCTGGCCAAGGCGAGACCCGCGACGGCCTCGGCCGCGAGGCCTTCGTCGGCAAGGTCTGGGAGTGGAAGAAGGAATCCGGCGACACCATCGAGCGCCAGATGCGCCGCATGGGCAGCTCCGGTGACTGGTCGCGCAGCGTCTTCACCATGGACCCGATGCCGTCGAAGGCCGTGGTCGAGACCTTCGTGAAGTTGCACGAACAGGGCCTGATCTACCGCGGCCAGAAGCTGGTCAACTGGGACCCGGTGCTGAAGACCGCGATCTC
>JAIXTZ010000225.1 GCA_027483745.1 Lysobacteraceae bacterium | reverse complement strand
GGGCCTTCGCCGATCATGATGTCGATCTGGTAGTCCTCCATCGCCGGATACAGCACCTCCTCGACCATCGGCGACAGGCGGTGGATCTCGTCGACGAAGAGCACGTCGTGCGGCTGCAGGTTGGTGAGCAGGGCCGCGAGGTCGCCGGCCTTCTCGATCACCGGCCCGGAGGTCTGGCGCAGGTTCACGCCCAGTTCGTTGGCGATGACGTGGGAGAGCGTGGTCTTGCCGAGGCCCGGGGGGCCGAAGATCAGCACGTGGTCCAGTGCTTCGCCGCGCTGCTTGGCCGCCTGGATGTAGATCTGCATCTGCTCGCGCACGGCCTCCTGGCCGAGGTACTCGGCGAGCGACTTCGGTCGGATGCTGGCCTCGAGGGCTTCGTCCTCGGCGGTGGCGCCGGGCGAGACGGTGCGGGTATTCATGCCCCCGTATGGTCGCACGGGGAACCGACCGACCGCAGCCGGAAACGCGACCTCAGATGCGGACCTGCATCCCCAGCTCGACGAGCTGGTTGCCCGGGATCGAGAAGAACTCCGTGGCCGGCGTGGCATTGCGCGACAGCAGCAGGAAGAGCTTGTCGCGCCACAGCGCCATGCCGTCGCCCTTGGAGGCGACCAGGGCTTCGCGGCTGGCGAAGAACGTGGTGGTCATCGGATTGAAATCGGGCTCGACGAGCTTCAGAGCCTTTAGCGCCTTCGGCACGTGCGGGTCCTCGACGAATCCGAAGCGCAGGGTCATGCGCCAGAAGCCGTGGCCGATGGGTTCCAGCGTCACGCGGTCCTGCGCCTCGGCGCGCGGCACGGTGAGCACCTGCACGCTGAGCAGCACGTTGCAAGCGTGCAGCACCTTGTTGTGCTTCAGGTTGTGCAGCAGGGCCGGCGGCGTGAACCCGTTGCTCGGCGTGAGGAAGACCGCGGTGCCGGGCACGCGCGCCGGCGGCGAGGCCATCAGGCTCTTCACGAGGTGCTCGATGCGCAAGCTGTCGCGGTTGACCTGCTCGCGCACCAGCACGCGGCCGCGGTGCCAGGTACGCATCAGCACGAAGGCACCGAGGCCGAGCGCCAGCGGGAACCACGCGCCGTCGAAGAACTTCACCAGGTTCGCGCTGAAGAAGGCGACGTCGACCACCAGCATGGCGAGACCGGCCGTCCACAGCACCCAGCGCGGCGTGCGCCAGCACACCCTCGCGAGGATCAGCAGCAGGATGCCCGAGATGATCATCGTGCCGGTCACCGACACGCCGTAAGCGACCGCCAGTGCGCTGGAGCTGCCGAACCCGATCACCGTCAGCATCACGGCCACCAGCAGCCAGCGATTGATGCTGGGCATGTAGATCTGGCCCTCGGTGTCGTCCGAGGTGTGCACGATGCGCATGCGCGGCAGGTAGCCGAGCTGGATGGCCTGGCGCACCACGGAATACGTGCCCGAGATCAGGGCCTGCGAGGCGATCACCGCGGCCAGGGTGGCCAGCACGATCATCGGCACCAGCGCCCACGAGGGCAGCAGCAGGTAGAAGGGGTTCTTCACCGCCGCCGGGTCGGCCAGCAGCAGGGCGCCTTGACCGAGGTAGTTGAGCAGCAGGCAGGGCATCACGAAGCCGAACCAGCCGAGCTGGATGGCACGCCGGCCGAAGTGGCCCATGTCGGCGTACAGCGCCTCGCCGCCGGTCACCGCCAGGACCACGGCGCCCAGCGCCACCCAGGCCACCGCGCCATGGTGGGCGAAGAACGCGACGGCCCACGCCGGATTGAAGGCCTTCAGCACCTCCGGGTTCTCCACGATCCCGCCCACGCCAGCCACGCCGATCGCCGCAAACCATAGGCAGGTGATCGGGCCGAAGACCTTGCCGACTTTCTCGGTGCCGAGGAACTGGAAGGCGAAGAGCACCAGCAGCACGGCGATGGCCACCGGCACGATGTACGGGTGCAGCGCCGGCGCCGCGACCTCGAGGCCCTCGACCGCGCCGAGCACGGAAATGGCCGGAGTGATGACGCCGTCGCCGAAGAACAGCGCGGTGGCGAAGATGCCGAGCACGCCGGTGACGTAGGCCAGCGGCGCGGCGATCGGCAGATGGCGCTGCACCAGGGCCGCGAGGGCGAGCACGCCCCCTTCGCCGCGGTTGTCGGCACGCATCATCACCATCACGTACTTGACGCTGACGACGCCGATGAGGGCCCAGAAGATCAGCGACAGCACGCCGAGCACGTTGTCGGGCGTGGGCTTCAGCCCGTACGCATGGCCGAAGGCTTCCTTCAGCGTGTAGAGCGGGCTGGTGCCGATGTCGCCGAAGACGACGCCGATGGCGCCGACCACGAGGGCCGTGGTGCCGGCCTTGGCGTGCCCGTGGCCCGCGGGTTGTCCCGTCCCGACCTCGCAGGCGACTTCGGCGGGCGCGGGGGACACGGGGGCGGCGTTGGGGTCGGACATGGGCGGGGCGGAAGCGGCGGCGCGCGGAGTCTACGCCCGTTTCGGCGGGCGTGTGCTCGGCGTGAAATCAGGTCCGCAGCGAGGCCTTGAGCGCCTTGCGGATGATGGCCTCGGCCGTGTCGCCGGTCTCGAAGGCGTCCTTGGCCATCTTCGCGGCTTCCGCCGGCTTGTAGCCAAGCTGCTGCAGGGCGATGACGGCTTCCGATTGCGGGTCGGCTGGGATGGGCTGGCCCTTCGCGATGGGACCACCCACGCCACCCAGTTCCGCCGCGCGATCGCGCAGCTCGACGACGATGCGCTCGGCGGTCTTCTTGCCGATGCCCGGGATGCGCGTGAGCGCGGTGACGTCGCTGGTCGAGACGAGGCGGGCGAAGTCGTCGACGCTGACGCCGGAGAGGATGGCCAGCGCGATCTTCGCGCCGATGCCGGTCACCTTCTGCACGTCGCGGAACAGCCGGCGCTCGCGCTCGGTGAGGAAGCCGTACAGCGCGACGCTGTCCTCCTTCACCGCGTAGTGCGTGAATAGCGTGACCTCGCGGCCGATCTCGGGCAGGTCGTAGACCGTCGACATCGGCGCTTCGAGTTCATAGCCCACGCCGCCGACCTCGACCATGAGCCAAGGCGGGGACTTGTGGATGAGGGTGCCGCGGAGGCGTCCGATCACTCAGGAACCTTGAAATCAATGATGAAGAGTACGCTCTTTGCCGTGTCGTAAAGGATCATCATCGAGTAAATGAAGACCGCATTGAGCACCATGGAGAAGGCGAATTCGTTCCCTTCCAGTAAAGGCTTCTCCACGCCGTAGACCGACAATAGAAGTATCGAACAAACGATCAGTCCAACCTGCTCCTTGATCGAGAGAAGCATTTGCACGCGAGTTCTGGGAAAGGCCTCCGAACACCTGGATCTGTCCATCAACTCTCGGATCTTGGTCAGGACGATCCCCATCGTCGCAGAGTTAACCGCAAGAAGTGCTATCTGGAGGTTGACGATATTCGAAGAAAGAAACTGACGAAGAAAATCGGAGCCGAGCGCGTCAAGCGCGACCTGCGCAACGGCACCAGCACCGAGTGCTATGAAAGCTGACTTGGCAACTTGCGCCAACATCAAGATACCAAGCTCCTAATGATCTTAATCACGCTTGCAGCGGGCCCCGACAAACTGAGCTCGTCAACAGAAATCGCGTTCCTTGTCTTCGAAGTACGAAGCTCTTGACGCAATCCCATGACTTTAACCACCACATCCCCACCGCCCTTGCTTGCGTAGTCGACAAGCCCACCGATCACCGGATCATCCCGGCTCACTGACAAGACAGAATCGTCATCAGCTTCAAGCGCCACTTCGCTTTTCGCCGCATTCATGCGCTTAGAAAGATTCTTCAAGTCATCTGGGAGAGCCCCGGAGATGTTCGCCATGTTTGGCGTAACAAGCTCGAACCTAATCTTCTTCAAACGACTCTCATAGTCTGAGACAAGTGCCCAGAAGTACTGTTCCTCAAAAAGAGGCTCGACATGTACACGCAGGTTTCGTGCCTCAAGGTAAGCGGAAACCCGCTTAAGCAGTAGCCTCACAACTGAACGAGTGTCTTGGTAAGCAGCTGACCGCTTCTGAATCACGAGCAGCTGCTCATCTTCACGATTGAGCACAAAAACCTTGACCCACGGCCAATGCTCAAACTGCTCCTTTCGAAAATCCAGAGTCTCGCGTTGAACTCGCCTGCTCGGCGCGACTACTAAAGAGGCCCAATCGAGTTCAGCGGCCTCTACACGAACATGCGGGGGGCGGGCCGAATCTGCCGAGCCATCGAGCCGTCGAAGCGCATCCATAAAGATCGCATTCTTCGCCGTGAGAAGATCCTCCAAGCTACGAAACCCGTCGTAAAGATCTGCCTGGAAAAATCGATTGATCGGCAATATTTGGTAACGATAAAGCTCAAAGGTAGACGCGCTCATACAGCAACTCCATTGCTTCGCTCCGAGCACTATGTAACCACTTCCTCAGTCAGGCCGCACCACCCCTTGCAGCTAGCGCCTGCGCAGCGCGGCCACGCCCACCCCGGCGCGCATCGCGGTGGCGGACATGTGGGCGTGGGTCAGCGCGACGGCCAGCGCATCCGCCGCATCGGCGAACAGGCGTTCGCCCTGCAGGTTCAGAAGGATCTTGACCATGTGCTGCACCTGGTCCTTGTCGGCCGCGCCCTTGCCCACCAGCGACTGCTTGATCACGCGCGGCGCGTATTCGGCCAGCGGCAGGCCGCGGCGCACGACGGTGGCGATGGCCGCACCGCGGGCATGGCCCAGCTTCAGCGCCGAGGTGGCGCTCTTGTCCATGAACACGGTTTCGATGGCCACCTGCTGCGGCTGCCACTGGTCGATGATCGCGTCGATGCCCTCAGCGAGGCGCCCGAGACGCTCGGGGAAGTTGTCGGTGTCGATCAGCAGGTTCAGCACTTCGCAGTGCACGAACGTGTAGTGGCCGTAGGCGTCGACGTCGATGACACCGAGGCCCGTGCGCCGGGACCCGGGGTCGATGCCGAGCAGGCGGGTCGTCACTGGTACGCGCTGTCCGGCAGGTCGGCGTTGTGGTGCACGTTCTGCACGTCGTCGAGGTCCTCGAGCTTGTCGAGCAGCTTTACCACCTGCTGCGCGGTCTCGCCGTCGACGGCCACGTCGTTGTCGGCGCGCATCGTCACGTTGGCTTCGGCCGGTGCGAGGTTAGCTGCCTCCATCGCCTTCTTCACCGCCTCGAAGGCCTCGGGCGAGGTGATCACTTCCACCGCGCCGTCGTCGTAGCTCTTGATGTCGTCGGCGCCGGCCTCGATGGCGGCTTCGGTGATCTT
>JAIXTZ010000303.1 GCA_027483745.1 Lysobacteraceae bacterium | reverse complement strand
TGGGTTACCTGATTGCCCAAGACGCCGCCATCACCCGCTTCGAGGAGCGCCGCCATGCCGCGTGAGATCCGCATTACCGTCCTGCCGGGCGATGGCATCGGCCCGGAGGTCACTGCCGCTGCCGTCGCCGTGTTGCACGCCGTCGGGCAGCGCTTCGGCCACGCGTTCCGCACCGAGGAGGCGCTGATCGGTGGTGCCGCCATCGACGCCACCGGGCAAGCGCTGCCGCCGGCGACCGCCGAGGCCTGCGACCGCGCCGACGCCGTGCTGCTCGGCGCCGTGGGCGGGCCGAAGTGGAGCGATCCGAAGGCCCCGGTGCGGCCCGAACAGGGCCTGCTGGCCCTGCGCAAGCAGCTCAATGTCTACGCCAACCTGCGCCCGGTGAAACCGCATGCGGCGACGCTTAGGCACTCCGCCATCAAGGCGGAGGTCTTGCAGGGCGTCGACCTCGTGGTGGTGCGCGAACTCACTGGCGGCAGCTACTTCGGCCGCAAGGAACGCCACGCCGATCGCGCTGTCGATATCTGCGAATACACCGTGGCCGAGATCGAGCGCGTCGCCCGCCACGCCTTCCGCCTGGCCCGAACGCGCCGCGGCAAGGTCACCTCGGTCGACAAGGCCAACGTGCTCGAGACCTCGCGCTTGTGGCGCGAGACGGTCACCCGCGTGCATCGCGCGGAGTTCCCCGACGTCGTTCTCGAGCACCAGCTGGTGGATTCGATGGCCATGCACCTGATCGCCCGGCCGCGCGACTACGACGTGGTGGTCACCGAGAACCTGTTCGGCGACATCCTCACCGACGAAGCCGCGATGCTGGCAGGGTCGATGGGCCTACTGCCCTCGGCCGCCCTCGGCGACGACCCGCGCGGGCTGTACGAGCCCATCCACGGCAGCGCGCCGGACATCGCCGGGCGCGGCATCGCCAACCCGATCGCGGCCATCCTCAGCGTAGCGCTGTTGCTGCGCCATTCGCTGGGCTTGCATCGCGAGGCGGCGGTGATCGAAGCCGCCGTCGACGCCGTGCTCGAGGCAGGCGCGGACGACGCGTCGCTTCGCCCGCGCGACCTCGGCGGCGCGGCGACCACGGCGTCCATCCTCCGTGCGGTCCTCGCCTACCTGGACGGCCGGACCACCCCCGCAGCGGCGGAAGCGTCCTATCCGGCGATCGCCCTGCGGGATTGATCCCCGCGGTCTCAGGCGTCGAGACCCGTCACCGGCTCACGCTGCGACCGACCGATGTCGAGGTGGAGGCCACACATCCACAGCGGGCGGCCTTCGGCGTCGCGTGCGACGACCTCGCCACGGTCGCGCACCGACACCCAGTGCCCCTCGCGATGCTGCATGCGCAGGTCCACGTCGTAACGACTGGTCTCGCCACGCAGGTGGGCCTGCAGCGCCGCCCAGACACGGTCGAAATCCTCGGGGTGGACCCGCTCCCGCCAGCGGTCGACATCGATCGGACCGAGATCCTCCAGTCGATAGCCGATCATCTCCGCCCAGTGGCGGTTGACGCGCCACTCGCCGGTCTGGACGTTCCACTCCCACGTACCAGCGCGGACCGCGCCGAGGATGCCCCGCAGCCGACGCCGCTCCTCGTCCACCACCTGTTTGGCGGAGGCGAGTGCCAATGCATCCCGCCGGTGCCGACGCCGTGAGCGGGAGAGGCCCAAGACCGTGCCCAGTGCGGCGAACAGGAGGGCAGCCACCAGGACCATCGTGGTGCGATGGGTCATCCAGATGTCGTCCCAGGCGACCATCACCGGGGAATCGAACGGCGGCAGGCGAAGCTCGCGCAGCAGGGCTTCGACGCCCGAATAGTCCGCCGGGACGGTGATCTGCCCGATGCCCGCGGCGGCGAGCGCCTCGCTCCCGGGCTCCATCGCCAACAGGACCTGCGCGAAACGGCGGCCACGCGGCTCGTCGAGGTGAGGGAGCAGGACGACGGGCCACTCGGGATACACCGGCGTCGAGGTGGCGTAGGGAAATCCGGCGACCTCGAAGGGCGCGACGACATCGAGGAGGCGGGACCGCGGGTCGCCAGCGTGCTGCCAGCGCTCCAAGACGCCGGTGCGGACGAATCCGATATCCGCACGGCCCTCAAGCACGGCGTCGATCACATCGTCGTAGCCGGGGCCCGTGCGAGCTAGGCGGAGCGAGGTGCGCTGCACGCCAGCGTCGGTGATCCGCTTCAATGGAGCCGCATAGCCACCGAGTAGCCCGCGATCCTGGTAGGCCACGCGCGCGCCGGACAAGCCGGAAAGGGCGGCCCACTCGGGGCGATCCCGCCGGCGCACGATGACACCGCCAAAATAAGGCGTGGACGGCTCGCTCGGATCCATGTCGATCGTCGCGATCGCGCCAGACAGCGGGCTTTCGGCGCGAATCTCGATGAAATGGACGGGGTTGGTGATGACCACCTCGAGATCGCCACGCAGGACGGCGGCACGCAGGGCCTCCGGCGGGAGCGTGACGAGATGGACCTCCGCGCCAGCGCCCAGCCCGCGCTCGACGGCCCTGATCCAAGGCGCCCAATCGCTCTGGCCGTCCGCCGTGGGGCCGGACGCCAGGACGCCGACGCGAACCGGGGACGGGCGCCCGTGGCACACCGCGGCCGGCAGGGCGAGGAGGAGGAGCAGGGACAGGGCGGTCAGTCGCACATCGGAGGCCGTCGGGTCGTCGATCAACCA
Organism: Lysobacteraceae bacterium; assembly: GCA_027483745.1. The sequence continues at coordinate 2,001 of JAIXTZ010000303.1, read as the reverse complement.
TGCGCCATCCGGGTCGACCCCCTCAACCCCCCCGGCTTCGATGGGCAGAAAATCGGCGACGCTGCATCGCAACAACATCATCACGATTTCATGCTGCGACGCCGCAATAAAGCCAGCTGATCGCGAGGTCCATCTTGCGCGCCGCCAGACCGTACGCTAGCGTCCGTTCCGCGATGCACCGGGTGCCCCAGGGGATGACAGCGCCCGCATCGTGAAACCGGCCTCCCGGTTTCCGTCGGACGCCGCGGGGAACGCCCCGTGGCGATCACCACGCCACAGGGGACAATCGATGAACCATCTCGCTCGCCGCACCACGCGGCGGTGTGCCGCCGCGCTCGCGCTCGTCGCCATCGCCACGCCCGCCCTCGCCAGCACGCTGAACCAGAACGTCTCGTGGACCGTTGACCGCGCCGGCACCACGGCCAAGTACCGGGTCGTCGCCTACGGCGATTCGATCTACGCCGGTTACAACGGCTCCGTGACCAACGCCGCGCGCTGGGCCGCGCCCACGGTGGATTCCGAGTACCTCTCCGCGCGCTGGAATGCCGACATCGAGAGCATCCGCCGCACCAAGTCCGGCGCCGTCGCGCGCGACGTCTACGAGAACAAGATCGTCGCCGAGCGCTCTTGGATGCAGGCGGCCTCGACCCGGGTGGTCACCTTCGAAATGTGCGGCAATGACGGCTTGCAGGCGCGCACCGCCTTCAAGAACCAGAGCGGCACCTGCAACTACGCCGTGCTCGACAACGCCGTCAATAGCTGCAAGACCTATGTCGCCGCGTCGATGGACTACATCAACGCCAACGCCAGCCCGAACACCCGGCTGAAGGTGATTTCCAACCTCTACTACCCCGGCTACAACGCCGACAACGTGCAGAGCACCTGCCGCGACGCCAGCACGGGGCAGACCGTGAACCTGCGCGACCGCTTCCTGCCGGCGATCACCCGCATGAACTACTGGATGTGCGAGTACGCCCGCCAGAAGGGCTTCCAGTGCGCCGACAGCTTCGCGCAGTACATGGGCGCGGATTTTGACAGCAACGGCGACGGCCAGGTCGATTCCGATGCGCTCCGCTACGTGCCCGGCGACACCGAGGCGGCCTACGTGCAGCGCATCACGGTCGCGCTGCGCAGCACGCTGCGCGACGCGAACACGCACTTCGTTTCGTCGACGACCAGCGCCGACTACATCCAATCGGACGACGTGCACCCGACCTACAGCGGCCCGACGGTGAGCGCCGGCCTGTTCGGCGGCAGCACCGGCACGGGCGCACCGCGCTATCCGACCATCACCAACGGCCGCAACCCGATCTGGAACACCTTCGGCCACGAGCGGATGGGGTGGGCGCTGTCGGTCTACAACCCGGCCAGCCCCTGAGCCGCACCACCCGTCGCATGGCGCCTTCGCCGAACGACCGCCACGCCCCGTCGTCCCTCGCGGACGACGAGGGCGTGCGCGTTCTTCGCAAGCCCGGCTCGCGCTTCGGTATCGAGGCCCGGCTGGCTGCCGGCGTCGCGCTGACGGTCGGCGTGGTCGTGGCGGTGTCGCTCTGGACTTCGGGCCGGGATGAGCCCGCAGGCGGTGCCATCGTGGCGGCGAGCGCCGGTGAATCGGCGGCCATCGCCCCGCCCGCGATGGCGCCTGCCCGCCCGCAACCCGCGGACGCCCTGCAGCGCATCGAGGTCGCCGCCGTCGCGGACATGGCGCCTCGCGCTCCCAGCGGCGACCCCGACGATCTCGCCAGCTATTTCCGCCCCGGCGATCCCGTGCCGTCCACCGCGAACCTGATCAAGGCGATGAACGAGGCCGGCATCCGCACCGGGATCGCGGCCTTCAATCCGCCGGGCACCAGCCCGCCGCTCGAGGGGCTCGCCGTGCCCGCGGATTTCGAACTGCCGCCCGGTTACGTGCGCCACCACCAGGCCACCGATGAAGGCGAAACCATCGAGCCGATCCTGATGTTCTCGCCAGACCTCGTGCTGCGCGATGCGCAAGGACGA
>JAIXTZ010000247.1 GCA_027483745.1 Lysobacteraceae bacterium | reverse complement strand
GTCGAGATGGCCCGCGACTGGCCGTTCTTCGACACCGTGCTCGACGACCTCGAGATGATCCTCGCCAAGACCGAGCTGGGCATCTTCGAGGCCTACTCGCAGTTGGCCGGCGAGCGCCACGCGCGCTACTTCGCCGACATCGGCGCCGAGTTCGAGCGCACGGTGCAAGGCGTCGAAGCCCTGCGCGGTGCGGCGCTGCTGGCCGGCGACGCGCGGCTGGCGCGCTCGATCCGGCTGCGGAATCCGTACGTGGACCCGATCAGCCTGCTGCAGGTGGAACTGCTGCGCGACTGGCGCGCAGCGGGCCGACCCGATGACGCCCGCTTCCGCGCGCTGGCGGCCACGGTGAACGGCATCGCCGCCGGCGTGCAGAACACGGGTTGAGGTTCGGCCGTTGCCTCAGGCGCGGCGGGCGCGTCCGGCCACCGCGACGCCGGCGAGGATCACCGCGCCGCCAGCCAGCATCGCCGGTGTGATCGCCTCCTCGAGCAGCAGGGCGCCCCAGGCCACGCCGAACACCGGCGCGATGTAGGTGACCATCGTGGCCTTGGTCGAGCCGATGCGGGCGATCAGGCCAAAATAGATGAGATAGGCGACGCCCGTGCAGGCCACGCCGAGGAAGGCGACACAGGCCAGCGCGCGCCACGACGGGGGCGCGGCGGGCCATTCGGCCAAGGCGGGGCCGACCAGCCACGCGCTGGCCAGAAGCTGGCTGCCGAAGGCGAGGCCCAGCGGCGTGACGCCGACGAAACCGGTGCGCGCGTAGTGCGCGGCATGTCCATAGCAGGCCGTGGCGGCGAGGCCGGCGAGGATCGGCAGCAGGGCCGCGCTGCCGATGTCGTTCAACTTGCCGGCCACGAGCACGCCGACACCGACGAAACCGAGCGCGAGACCCACCCACAGCTGGCGCCCGGCGGCGAGGCCGAAGAACAGCGTGCCGATCACCGCGCCCCACAGCGGCGTCGTGGCGTTCAACAGGGCGCCGTAGCCGGCGCTGAGGTGGATCGTCGCCCACGTGAGCAAGAGGAACGGGGCCGCGGTGTTGGTGAAGGCCATCAGCGTCATCGCGCCCCAGCGACCGGACAGCGGCGGCGACTCCCGGCGCACGGCCAGCAGGGCGCCCAGGAAAACGGCCGCGACCGTGACGCGCATCCAGGCCAGCGGGGCGGCGCCAAGCTCCGGCCCGGCGATGCGCATGAACAGGAAGGAGCTGCCCCAGAGGCCGGCCAGCAGGACGAGCAGGGCGAGATCGCGGGGACTCATGGTTTCGCCGGTGTCGGGAGGCCGCGGAGTATGGCAGCGGCAACGGATTCATCCGCCGCTGAAGCGGGAACGTTATTGTGTAACCCCTTCTCCCGGAGCCCGCCATGTCCGTCCGTCCGCTCTGTATCGCCATGCTCGCCGCGCTTGCTGTTCCGTCGTTCGTTGCCGCGCAGGCCCAGCATGCCCACGTCCATGGGCAGGCCTTCGTCGACGTGGCCGTGGACGGTGGACAGGTCGAGATCCAGCTTCGGGCGACCGCGCACGACCTCGTCGGATTCGAGCGCAAGCCGGCCAGTCCGGAGGAGGAGGCCCAGGTCCTCGCGGCGCGCAAGGCCGTCCTCGACCATGCCCGTCTGTGGCAGTTCAACGCCGCCGCGCGCTGCGTGGCCGAAGGGCCGGTGCTGGAGGTGCCGGGGGCCGGCGAGGGTCACGACCATGACCACGGCCATGACCATGACCACGAAGGCCACGACGATCACGCCGGGCATTCGGATTGGACGGTGCGTTACCGCTTCCGCTGCGGCGCCCCCGACGCGCTGCGCGCCATCGACAGCGGTCTGTTCGAGGTGTTCCCCTCGCTGCAGTCCGCGACCGTGCAGCTGCTCGACGCGGCCGGCGCGCGCGAGGAGACGCTGACGGCCTCCGCGAACCGCCTCACGCTCGCGCAATGAGCGAGGTCCTCCGTATCGATGGGCTGCGCTTCGCGTGGCCGCGCAGCGCTTGGACCCTCGCGGTGCCGTCGCTGGCCCTCGACGCCGGCGAACGCGTGTTCCTGCACGGCCCCAGCGGCACCGGCAAGAGCACGCTGCTGAACCTGATCGCCGGCACCCTGCTGCCGCAGGCCGGTGCCGTGCGCGTGGCCGGCGAAGACGTGGCGAAGCGCTCCGGTCCCGCGCGCGACCGGCTGCGCGCCGACCACCTCGGCATCGTGTTCCAGCAGTTCAATCTGCTGCCCTTCCTCTCGATGGTCGACAACGTGACGCTTCCCTGCCGCTTCTCGACGCGCCGCCGCGAGCGCGCGCTGCAGCGCTTCGGCAGCCTCGAGGTCGCCGCGCGCCACTACCTCGCGGCGCTCGGGCTTGGCGACGCGGCACAGGCCTCGCGTCGCGTCATCGAACTCTCGGTGGGCCAGCAGCAGCGGGTCGCGGCGGCGCGTGCGCTGATCGGTGGCCCCAGCCTCGTGCTCTGCGACGAACCCACGTCGGCCCTCGACACCCGCAACCGCGACCAGTTCATCGACCTTCTGTTCGCTGAGTGCGAGGCCGCTGGAACGGCTCTGCTGTTCGTCAGTCATGACCTCTCGCTGGCTGCGCGCTTCCCGCGCCAGCAGGCCTTGGGCGAGCTCACGGCGTCCGCCGTCGAATCCCGGGAGGCCCGGGCATGAGCGGCTTGCTCGGCCTGGCCTGGGCCAGCTTGAAGAACCGGCGCGCCACGGTCCTGCTGACCGTGCTGACGCTCGGCCTCTCGGTGCTTCTGCTGCTCGGCATCGAGCGCATCCGCCACGAAGCGCGCGACGCCTTCCTGCGCTCGGTCGCCGGCACCGACCTGATCGTCGGCGCCCGCGCGCACCCGGTGCAGCTGCTGCTGTATTCGGTGTTCCGCCTCGGCGAGCCCACGGCGAACCTGCAGTGGGACACCTACGAGAAGCTCAAAGCGCTGCCGCCGGTCGCGTGGACCGTGCCGATCAGCCTCGGCGATTCGCATCGCGGCTACCGCGTGGTCGGCACCACCGGCGAGTACTTCGCCCGCATGGGCTTCGGCGAGCGGCGCGGCCTCGAATTCCGCGACGGCCGCCCCTTCGAGGCCCTGCACGACGCGGTGATCGGCGCGGACGTGGCCGACACCCTCGGCTACGCGCCGGGGACGTCCATCGTCCTGGCGCACGGCACGGCACGCGTGGCGACGCAGGCGCACGACGACCAGCCCTTCACCGTGGTCGGCGTGCTGGCGCGTACCGGCACGGCCATCGACCAGGGCGTGTTCGTCTCGCTGGAGGCGATCGAGGCCATCCACCTCAACTGGCGTGGCGGCATGCCGATCGGCCGCGCGCGCGTCGATGCCACGGCCATCCCGATGGAGCGCCTGCAGCCGAAGAGCATCACGGCCGCGTTTGTCGGTCTGGAATCGCGCACCGCGACCTTCCAGGTGCAGCGCGTGGTGAACGAGTACCGCGCGGAGCCGCTGACCGCGATCCTGCCCGGGGTGGCGCTGACGCAGCTGTGGGCGCTGATGGGCGGTGTCGAGCGCGCCCTGCTGGTGGCCGCCGGTGCCGCCGTGCTCGCGGCTCTGATGGTGCTGCTCACGACGATCCTGGCCACGCTCAACGAGCGCCGCCGCGAGATGGCCCTGCTGCGCGCCGTCGGCGCCGGGCCTCGGCACGTCTTCGGCCTGCTGCTCGCCGAGGCCGCTCTGCTGACGGGGGCCGGCCTCGCGCTGGGCGTGATCCTGCTGGAAGGGGCCCTGTGGCTGCTGGGGCCGTGGCTGGAAGCGCGCTTCGGCGTGTTCCTCTCCCCCGGCCTGCCCACGATCCGTGAAGCCGTCGTGCTCGGCGGCATCTGGCTGGGCGGTATCCTTCTGGGCCTGTTCCCGGCGGCCGTGGCCTACCTGCGCTCCCTGCAGGACGGCGTGGCCGTCGATCGATGAC
>JAIXTZ010000134.1 GCA_027483745.1 Lysobacteraceae bacterium | reverse complement strand
GAAGGCCGAGACGTCACCGGCCTGGGTCTCGATGATCGGCAGCGCGGTCAGCGAGCCGGTCTGGCCCTTGACGGCGCCATTGGTGAACTTCTCGACGTAGTCGGCCGAGACGCGGGCCGCGCGCTCGAGCAGGCGCGAGTGCAGATAGAACACGTCGCCCGGATAGGCTTCGCGACCCGGCGGGCGGCGCAGCAGCAGCGAGATCTGGCGGTAGGCGACGGCCTGCTTCGACAGGTCGTCGTACACGATCAGGGCGTCCTGGCCGCGGTCCATGAAGTACTCACCCATGGCGCAACCGGCGTAGGGGGCGATGTACTGCATCGCTGCCGACTCCGAGGCCGACGCCGCGACGATGATCGTGTGGGCGAGCGCGCCGTTCTCTTCGAGCTTGCGGACGACGGCGGCGATCGAGCTGGCCTTCTGGCCGATCGCGACGTAAACGCACTTCACGCCCGTGTTCTTCTGGTTGATGATCGCGTCGATCGCCATCGCGGTCTTACCGGTCTGGCGGTCGCCGATGACCAGCTCGCGCTGGCCGCGGCCGATCGGGATCATCGCGTCGACGGACTTGTAACCGGTCTGCACCGGCTGGGCGACCGACTGGCGCCAGATGACGCCCGGGGCCACGCGCTCCACCGGCGAGCTCAGCTGAGCGTTGATCGGCCCCTTGCCGTCGATCGGGTTGCCCAACGCATCGACGACGCGGCCGAGCAGTTCCGGTCCGACCGGCACTTCGAGGATGCGGGCGGTGGTCTTCGCGACCATGCCCTCGCAAAGATGCTCGTAGTCGCCGAGGACGACGGCGCCGACCGAGTCGCGCTCGAGGTTCAGGGCCAAGGCGAAGGTGTTGCCGGGCAGCTCGATCATTTCGCCCTGCATCGCGTCGGCGAGGCCGTGGATGCGGACGATGCCGTCCGACACCGAGGTGACGGTGCCTTCATTGCGGGCTTCGGCCGAGAGCTTCAGCTTCTCGACGCGCTGCTTGATCAGTTCGCTGATTTCGGACGGGTTGAGCGTCTGCATGGTCGTTCCTGGGCCGGCACGAGGCCGACGTTCAATGGGGAATCAGTGGGTCAGGGCGGTCTCGAGGCGCGCCAGCTTGCTGCGCACGGAACCGTCGATCACGACATCGCCGGCATCGATGACGGCGCCGCCGATCAGGCTTTCGTCGACCGCGGTCTCCAGCTCGACGTCCTGCTGGAAACGCGCCCGGAGTGACTCGCGCAGCTTGGACAGCGCGGCGTCATCGAGCGGTGTCGCTGAAGTCACCTTCGCGCGCACGATCTTCTGCGCGTCGGCCCGAAACGCCTCGAACAACGCGGCGATCTCCGGCAGCAGCCCGAGGCGGCGGTTTTCCGCCAGCACGGACAGGAACTGGAGGAACCCCGCGTCGAGGTCGCCGGGCGGCGCCACCAGCCCGGCAGCGTCTCCGGCGGCCAAACTGGGGTGCTCGATCAGGGCGGAAACGCGCGGATCCGCCGAGAGCTGGGCCGCGACCGAGAGGGCCTTGGACCAGCCGCCGAGGTCGCCGCGTTCCCTCGCCAACGCGAAAGCGGCGCGGGCGTAGGGGCGTGCAAGCGTGAAGGCCTGGCTCATCGTGGGCCTCAGATCTGCGCAGCGAGTTCGTCGATCAGCGCGGCGTGCACCTTGGCATCGATCTCGCGACCAATGACGCGGCCCGCGCCGGCGACGGCGATGGCGCCCACCTGCTTGCGCAAGTCTTCACGGGCCCGGAACGCCGAAGCCTCGATCTCCGCCTGCGCCAGCGCGAGCTGGCGGCCGCCCTCGGCGATGGCATCGTTCTTGGCCTGGTCGATGATCTGCGCGGCTCGCGCCTCGGCCTTGGCAATGATCTCGTTGGCCTGTGCGCGGGCTTCGCGCAGGACCTCTTCGACCTTGGTCTGGGCCTGGGCGAGATCCTTCTGGCTGCGCTCGGCGGCCGCGAGGCCCTCGGCGATCTTCTGTTGACGCTCTTCAATGGCGGCAAGCAGCGGCGGCCAGATCTTGGTCGCAATGATCCAGATCAGGCCGGCGAAGGCCAGACCCTGGGCGAACAAGGTGAAGTTCAGGTTCATGGGTGCGCTCGGTCGTTCGTGTGCCGGCGTGTCCTCACGCCGGCAGTGTCGCGAAGGGCACAGCGCAATCGCCGCGCCCGGTCGGGCTCAGGCGATCAGGCGCCGAAAGCCTTGGCCAGCTGCTCGCCGATACCGCCGATCAGCGGGTTGGCGAAGGCGAACATCAGGCCGACGGCCACCGTGATGATGAACGCGGCGTCGATCAGGCCGGCGGTGATGAACATGCGGACCTGCAGGACCGGGATCAGCTCGGGCTGGCGGGCGGCCGACTCAAGGAACTTGCCGGCCATGTTGGCCATACCGATCGACGCGCCGAGCGCGGCGAGGCCGATCATGAAGCCGATGGCCAGGATGGTGAAGGACTGGATGTCGGCAAAGGCGGTCAGGATGTTCGAGATGTCCATGGTGCACTCCGGGTGTAACTAAGGGTTGAAGGGAAAGCGATGAATCAAAAGGGGTGTTGCTGGATCGACGCCGCGGTCACGGCGCTGGAACGTGACGCGTAACCGTCAGTGGTGCTCTTCCATCAGGCTCAGATAGACGATGGAAAGCATCATGAAGATGAAGGCCTGCAGGGGGATCACGAGCAGGTGGAACAGCATCCAGCCGAGACCGAAAGCACCACCGGCCAAGGCGCCGGCGAAGCCCGCGCTGCCCAACACCCAGATCAGGAGGAAGACGATCTCGCCGCCGTACATGTTGCCGAACAGACGCATCGCCAGGGAAATCGGCTTGCTGAGCAGCTCGACGAAGTTGAGCAGCAGGTTGGCCGGGAACATCCACTTGCCGAAAGGCGCGGTGAAGAGCTCGTGGATGAAGCCGCCGAGGCCCTTGGCACGCAGCGCGAAGAAGATCATCAGGATGAACACCGAGATCGACATGCCCAACGTAGCGCTGACGTCGGCCGTCGGAACGGGCTTCCAATAGTTGAACTTCTCGGGGTTCGCCGAACCCATCAGCTCCGCGACGACCATGGCCAGCTTGCCCATGGGGATCGCGATGAAGTCGGCCGGGATCATCTTCAACGTGTTGAGCACGAGGATCCAGCAGAACAACGTGATGGCGATCGGCGTGACCAAGCGGCTGTTGCCGTGGTAAGCGTCCTTGACCTGCTTGTCGACGAACTCAAGCACGATCTCGACGAACGCCTGCCAGCGGCCTGGGACACCAGCCGTCGCCTTGCGGGTCGCGAGCCAGAAGAAGAAGCACATCGCAAGACCGACGACAACCGACGTCGCCAGCGTATCGACGTGCAGCACCCAGAAACCACCGCCATCGACTTGGATGGCCAGGTTCTTCAGGTGGTGCTGGATGTATTCGGTTGGATTCGCGTACTCGGTCGCCATGGCCCGCTTCAAACTCGCTTGAATGTCACCGTCGCCGCGGCATACGCCGCCTGTGCCGCCACCGCCCCCACTGCCACCGCCCACACCACGGCGCCCTCGCGAGCCGCCAATGCAAGCAGCCCTGAGATCGCAAGCAGCCAGCGCCCAACGGTAGCCGCGACGGCGCGAAACGCTGCCGACTCAGCACCGACAACACCGCCACCCAGTGCGTAAGCACCGGAGGCAAGCACCGCGAACGCCATAACCGCCGATCCGCCTGCCGCGTGCCAGGCCGCCTTGGGTGCCACCAGCACGAGCGCCGCCGAGACTCCCGCACATGCGATTGCCTGAGCGACCGCAAGATGGCGGAGGTAGCGCCGAGACTCAGTGGAGAACACGGAAGGATTGCGGCAAAACGCCGTATACCTAGAAGCGGGAGTTTAGCATGGCGGAAACAGCACCCTCAATGCTGGACCGCTCATGTCATCGACGGTGTAGCGAGCCGCTCGCTGCTTCCGTTCAGCGTTCACGCCATATCGACGTTCGCCGCTGGACGCGGCCAAAGCGACGGGATCGCTATAACCATGGGAGCAGCAATCGGCGCCTGCTTGGCGACCTGCCCGCTCGCCAAGCCAAGCACGTGCCTCGATGCCTGCGGGTTCGCTATTCCGCCACCGCAAAGAAAAACCCCTCCGGGTATACCGGAGGGGTTTTGTTGTAAGGCCCTGGCGATGACCTACTCTCGCATGCGGATGCACACTACCATCGGCGCGTGCGCGTTTCACTTCCGAGTT
>JAIXTZ010000286.1 GCA_027483745.1 Lysobacteraceae bacterium | reverse complement strand
GTGGCGCACGCGGCGCACGACCCCGACGTGCTGGCCATCAAGCAGACGCTGTACCGCGTGGGCAAGGATTCGCCGCTGATCGAACACCTGGTCACCGCCGCGCGCAACGGCAAGGACGTGACGGTGGTCGTCGAACTGCGCGCCCGCTTCGACGAGGAGGCGAACCTGCGCCTCGCCGACCGGCTGCAGGAGGCCGGCGTGCAGGTGCTGTACGGCGTGGTCGGCTACAAAACGCACGCCAAGATGATGCTGATCGTCCGTCGCGAGGGGCAGCGCCTGCGCCGCTACGTGCACCTCGGCACCGGCAACTACCATGCCGGCACCGCGCGCACGTACACCGACATCGGCCTGATGACGGCCAACGAAGAGATCGGCGCCGACGTCCACGCGCTGTTCCAGCAGCTCTCCGGCCTCGCGCCCTCGTTCAAGCTGAAGCAACTGCTCACCTCGCCCTTCACCCTGCATGGCGGCCTGCTCGCGAAGATCGCGCGCGAGGCGCAGCATGCCCGCGAGGGCAAGCCTGCGCGGATCATCGCCAAGATGAACGCGCTCAACGAGGCCGGCGTCATCCGCGCGCTCTACGCCGCTTCCCAGGCGGGGGTGCAGATCGATCTCGTCGTCCGCGGCGCCTGCGCGCTAAGGCCAGGGGTCAAGGGGCTCTCCGAAAACATCCGCGTGCGCTCGGTCGTCGGCCGCTTCCTCGAGCACAGCCGCGTCTACTGGTTCCAGAACGACGAATCGCCGCAGCTCTACTGTTCGAGCGCCGACTGGATGGAGCGCAACCTGCTGCGTCGCGTCGAGACCTGCTTCCCCATCCTCGACCCGAAGCTCGCCAAACGGGTGTTCGACGAGGAACTCGCCAACTACCTGGCCGACAACACGCAGAGCTGGCAGCTGCAGGCTGATGGCCGCTACGTGCGCGTGGCGGTGGAGGGCGACGACATGCCGCACTCGGCCCAACAGTCCCTCCTCGCCAAGCTCTGCCACTGACATGCCGAACAGCGCGCGCCGCAGCCTGCAGGACGGCGACCTCCTCGCGGCGGTCGACCTCGGCTCCAACAGCTTCCATCTCGTCGTCGCCCGCTACACGCTGGGCCAGCTTCGGATCGTCGACCGCATCAAGGAGACGGTGCGCCTGGCGGAGGGTCTCGACGTCAACGGCGGCTTGCGTCCCGACGTCGTGGCCCGCGCGCTGGACTGCCTCGCCCGCTTCGGCCAGAAGCTGCGCAGCGTGCCGCCGGCGCAGGTGCGCGCCATCGCCACGAACACCGTCCGTCAGATGCGCAACCCGCAGAGCTTCCTGCTGCCGGCCGAAACGGCGCTCGGGCACGGCATCGAAGTGGTGGCCGGCCGCGAGGAAGCGCGCCTCGTCTACCTCGGCGTCGCACACGGCCACCCGCCCGGCAAGTCGCGGCGCTTGGTGATCGACATCGGCGGCGGCTCGACCGAATTCATCATCGGCGACGGCATGGCCCCGATCGAACGCGAAAGCCTGCAGATGGGCTGCGTGGCCACCACGAAGCGTTTCTTTGGCAACGGCAAGCTGAGTCGAAAGCGCTGGAAGGAGGCCCAGATCGAGATGGCCGCCGAGTTCCAGCAGTTCGCGGCGCTGTACCGCCAGCTGGGCTGGAAGGAGACCTTTGGCTCGTCGGGCACGATCAAGGCGATCGGCGAGATCTGCGAGGCACTCAAGCTCTCGAAGGGCGGCCTGATCACGGACACCGCGCTGGCCGGCCTCACCGACCGCGTGCTCGCCTTCGACAGCGTCGAGACGCTGAAGCTTCCCGGCCTCAGCGCGGAGCGCCAACCGGTGATCGCCGGCGGCGTGCTGGTGCTGGCCACCGCTTTCGAAGCCCTCGACATCCGCAAGCTGCACGTCAGCGAAGCGGCCATGCGCGAAGGCGTGCTGCACGACATGGTCGGCCGTGGCGGCAAGGCCGACCCGCGCGAAGAGTCGGTGGCCGCCCTGATGACGCGCTACGCCATCGACACCGCGCAGGCGGATCGCGTGGAGGCCACGGCACTGGCCCTGTTCGACGAGGTCGAGACCGACTGGGGCCTCGAACCGCCGGATCGCCAAATGCTGGCCTGGGCCGCGCGCCTGCATGAACTCGGCCTCGCCATCGCCCACAGCCAGTACCACGTGCATGGCGCCTACATCCTCGAGAATTCCGACATCGCCGGTTTCTCGAAAACCGAGCAACAGTTCCTCGCCACCCTCGTGCGCAACCAGCGTCGCGCGCTGCGGCTCACCAGTTTCGAGGGCTTGCCCGACCGCTTGGCACCGGCGGCGCAGCGCTGCGCGATGCTGCTGCGCCTCGCGGTGCTGCTGCACCGTGCCCACGAGGCCGGGAAGATCCCCGGCTTGCGTCTGCGCGTGGGCAGCGGCGAACTGCAGTTGAAGCTCTCGAAGCGCTGGCTCGACGCCCACCCACTGACCCGTGCCGATCTCGACACCGAGCGCGAGCACCTGCGCGACATCGGCCTGCGCCTGGAACTCGACGGCGGCTGAGCGTCCTCAGCGAACCCGCAAGGACGAGAGCGGCACGCGCTGGTCGATCAGTACGCCGCCGTCGGCGTCGCGCAGTCCGAGTCGCAGTTCGCGGCGGGTCCAGTCGATCTCCACGAGACCGAAGTTCGCCCGGTGGTGGGCCTCGCCCGCGCGGAGCGCGTTGGGCACCGGCACGTGCCATTCCTCGGTGAGCCCGCTCGAGGTCAGGTCGACCATCGGGTACGGCACGTTCGCATCGAGGCGCGTGAGTTCGCCGTAGTGCGTGTCGCCGGAGAGGAACACCACGCCTTCGGCGCGGGTGTCGCGGATCAACTGGAACAGCCGCGCCTGGTCGCGCGGATAGTTCACCCACGCCTCCCAGCCGGGGAAATCGGCCAATACCTGCAGGCTGGAACCGATCAGGCGGACTTCGGCCGGCTCGCGAAGCTGGCGTTCCAACCACGCCCACTGCGCCTCGCCGAGCATGGTTGCCTCGGGAGATGGGTCGCGTGCGTAGGGCCCCGGTACAGGACGCCCTGCCCTCGCCTCGCGCCGGCCCCAGCGTTCGTGCGCCTTGTCGTCCGGGAACGCCGTGTTGCGCGCGATCGGCGTGCGGTTCCAGCGCAGGTCGAGCAGGATCACCTGCACGCGCTGCCCCGGTGGGCCGAACATCGCACTGGTGTACACGCCCTCGTG
>JAIXTZ010000323.1 GCA_027483745.1 Lysobacteraceae bacterium | reverse complement strand
TGCCCGGTGATCAGCTCGGCGAAGGTCGCCAGGCCTTCCTGCGTGGCGATGATCCGCGGCGAGGTGCGGGCCAGCGAGGCGAAATGCGGCTGCTCGCGGCCATTGAGCGCCGTCAGCGTGTGCACGAAGGCCTCGTGCTCGCGGAGCTGGTGGATGTCGTACTCGCTGAAGGCCGCCCCGGTGCGCAGGCGGATGCGCGTGGGGCCGGCGGCGGCCTTGGCGATGAGGTCGGCGTCCAGCTCGACGCTGACCTTGCCGGGCCCGAAGAAGCCGTCCATGTCCTGCTGCAGGCGCTCGCGGACCACCGGCGCCTCCACGGCATCGTCGTCGGTGTCGACGGCGCGCAGCTCGGCGTCGAGTTCGTCGGCGATGCGGATGAAGTGCAGGGCCGCGTCAAGGCCGGAGACGGCGCCCCCGGGCAGCGCGTCGCCCGGCCGGCCAAACAGGCGGATCGAGTGATCGGTGACCGCCGCCGTACCCACTGATTCGAGCAGCAGGGCGGCGGTGTGCCAGCTGTCGGCCGTGCGGCGGAGGTAGAGGCCCAACGGCTCGTGGGGATCGCAGGCCTGGGCGATGGCCTGCAACTCGGCCCGGACCTCGGCATGGTCCTCGGGCACGTAATCGGGCTCCGGGAGACGGTGCACGCCGCGCCGCCATCGATCGAGGAACTCGCGCTGCACGCGCTGTTTCCAGCTCACCGACTGCAACAGGCGCAGCCGGCGCGTCGCCCGCACCATCCGGGCATCCAGTTCGGCCAGGCCTTGCAGCGTGGCGGCGTCCGCCATCGGCAGCCCTCCCAGGAAGTGCGACGGCCAGCATACCCCCGGCATCGGCCCGGTTGACCGCCACGCCCGCGCGCCGCAGCCTTGGGCCATGGCCGCCACCGCCCTCGCCCCGACCGCCCGTCCGCCCTGGCGCCACAGCTTGCGGACGCGCATCGCGCTGTGGTTCGGCGTGCTGGCCGCGGCCGTGGCTGCCGCCGGAGGCCTCGCCATCCATTCGGTGGCCGAGCGGCGCGCCCTCGAGGACGCCGAGGCCTCCGCGCTGCGCGAGCTGCGGCGCGCCTCGGCGGAATTGCAGGCCCTGCTGCAGGCGGTGGAAGTCAGCGCGAGCACGCTGGCCCGCAGCGAGGCCGCGGCAGGCGGTGATGCCTCGCGCCTGCGCGCCCTGCTCGATGCCACGGTGTTGAGCGAACCGAACACCGCGGGCGGGCTGGTGGCGCTGACGCCGGAGGCCTCGCCAACGCCGGGCACGGTCTGGGCCCGCTACGTCGGCAAGCAGGGCCGCGGGCTGGCCGAAACCGATCTGGTGGCGCGCGGCCTCGACGTGGTGGCACAGCCCTGGTTCCGCGACACCCTGGCCGCCGAGCGCGCGCGCTGGTCGGCGCCATATTTCAACGACACCGCCAGCGGACGCTGGATGATCACGCTGAACCAGCCCCTCCCGGCGGGCCCGGCCGGTGAGCGGCGGGGCATGGTCAGCCTCGACGTGCCGATCGACCGCTTCAACCAGACGCTGGCGCCCTTCCGCAACGACCCGCGCTTCCGCGCGGTCCTGCACAAGGGTCCGCTCTGGATCGGGGACTCCGACTGGCTGTCGATCGGTACGCCGCCGCCCACCTCCGCCGTGCTCGACGATCGACGTGCCGCCCTGCAAGGAAGCGAACCCGCAAACCGCCTGCGCGCCCTCGACGCCGGGACGCGCGGCATCCACGAGCCGCTCGGCGATGGGTGGGGCGTGATGGTGCTGCTCGACGAGGACGCGGTGCTGGCGCCGCTGCGCCAGACGGCCTGGCGCTTCGTCGGCGCGACCTTGGTCGTGATCGCGCTGCTCGCCCTGCTCAGCAACGCTCTGGCGCGCAGCGTGACCCGCCCGATGGTGCAGCTCGGTCGGGCGGCGCAGCGGTTGGCGCAGGACGGCTTCGAGATGCCGACGCCACTGCTGCTGCGGAAGGACGAAGTGGGCCAGCTCGCCCGCGTGCTGGACAGCGCCGATTCCGCGCTCCGCCAGCAGATGGCGCACTCGCAGCGCATGGCGCAGGAGCAGCAGAAGCTCGACAGCGAGCTGCGCCTCGCCCACGACCTGCAGCAGTCGATGCTGCCGTCGTCCACCGCGGTCGACGTGCACGAAGGCCATCTCGACATCCATGCGGTGCTGAAGCCGGCGAAGAGCGTCGGCGGGGATTTCTACGCCTTCCATCCACGCGACGACGGCATGCTGTGGTTCGGCATTGGCGACATCAGCGACAAGGGCGTGCCCGCCGCGCTCTTCATGGCGCGCACGGTCGCGGTGCTGGAGGCCACCGCCCGCAGCACCGACTCCCCGGCCCTGATGCTGGCACGGGCCGCGCCGCGGCTGGCCGAAGGCAACGACAGCTGCATGTTCGCGACGGCGCTGTGCGGGCTCGTCGACCCCCACACCGGCATGTTCGAGCTGGCGAGTTCCGGCCACGAGCTGCCCTTCATCGTCCGCGCCGACGGCCGCATCGAGCTGTTCGAGATGGAAACCGGGGCCCCGCTGGGCATCGACCCCGACGCCTACGGCGAGGGCTATGCCGGCATGCTGGCGCCGGGCGACGTGCTGTTCTGCTTCACCGACGGCGTCACCGAGGCGCGCAGCCGGACCGGCGAACTCTTCGGCGAGGCGCGCCTTCGCGAGGCCTTGAAGCCCGGCCGCAACGCCGAGCAGGTGGTGGCCGACGTGGTCGCCGCGGTCGAGGCTTTCGCGGCCGGGGCCGAGCCCGCGGACGACATCACCGTGCTCGCGGTGGGCCTCGTCGCGCCCGAGAGACCCGCCAACGACCCGCTGCATTTCTCGATCTGGCCCTCCGGCCTGCGGGCGATGAACCGCGCCATCGACGAATGCCTCGGCAGCCACGGCATCGACGCCGAGGGGCAGTCGGACGTGCGCCTCGTGCTGGAAGAGCTGGTGGCCAACGCCATCGACCATGGCGGTGCGGTCGAGTGCACGGTGGACCTGTCGTTCACCGAGCGCACGATGACGCTGAAGATCATTGACGACGGCAGCGCGTTCAACCCGCTCGACGGCCCGGACCTCGAGCTGGACGCCGACGACCTCGACCGGCCGATCGGCGGCCTCGGCCTGCACCTGATCAAGACCCTGAGCCTCGACGCGGTTTACGCGCGCGAGGATGACCGAAACCGACTCACCCTCGTCCTGCCAAGGAATCCGCCGAAATGACCGACGACCTCCGCATCGCCATCGAAGGCAGCGGCCCGAAGCGCACCTGCCGGCTTGCCGGCCACCTCGACACCCACACCTACCAGCGCGCCGACGCCGAGCTGGAGCCGGTGCTGGCCGACCCTTCGGTCAACCTGCTGGTCCTCGATCTGTCGGACCTCGAGTACATCAGCTCCGCCGGCCTGCGCACGGTGTTCCGCGCCCGCAAGAGCCTCGGCAGCCGCGGCGGCAAGGTGCTGGTGGC
>JAIXTZ010000288.1 GCA_027483745.1 Lysobacteraceae bacterium | reverse complement strand
TTCAGGACGTTACGACGGTCGATCGACATGGCTCACTCCGCGGCGGGATGGTCAGGCTGGGGACCCCGCGATCCTCCGCCCTCCCCCGACGGCAAACCCGTGCCGGAAGTTACACTCGGCCCATGGGCGCGCTGACCGACATCCGGGTGTACCTGACGCAGGCCCACGCCTGCGGCTATTGGCCCGATCGGCAGGCCCGCGACCTCGTGCTCGACCCGCAGGAACCCGCCCTCGCCGCGGTCTACGAGCCTGCGCTGGCGCTCGGCTTCCGTCGCTCCGGTCGCCACGTCTACCGCCCCCATTGCGGCAGCTGCAGCGCCTGCCTGCCGATCCGGCTGCCGGTGGCCCGCTTCCAGCCCGACCGCACGCAGCGCCGCATCGCCAAGCGCAACGCCGACCTGGTGATGACCGTCGGCCCGGCCCGACGCAGTGACGAACTGTTCGACCTGTACGCGCGTTACCTCGGCGCCCGCCATCCCGACAGCCCGATGGCCGAGCCGACGCACGAGGAGTTCGAGCAGTTCCTGATCGGCGACTGGAGCCCGACGCGCTTCTTCGAATGGCGGCTGGATGGCCGGCTGGTCGCCGTCGCGGTCACCGACGTCACCGCCAACGCGCTGTCGGCGGTCTACACCTTCTTCGATCCCGCCCATGAGCACCGCAGCCTCGGGACGCAGGCCATCCTCGGGCAGATCGCGTGGGCCGCGGCGACGGCGCGCCCGCACCTGTACCTCGGGTTCTGGCTGAAGGGCCACCCGAAGATGGACTACAAGCGCCGCTTCCAGCCGCTAGAACGGCTGTGGAACGGCCACTGGATTGCTTTCGATGAGGATCGTGAATGAGGGTTTTCTTCCGCGCCGCGTTGGCGGCGCTGGGTTTGGCGACACTGTTCGCCGGCTGCACGACGACCCCCGCCATGGCTGATCCGCCCAATCCACCGCGCGTGGCGACCTACAACGTCTCGCTGTATGCCGAAGTGGCGGACGGCGTTCGCGCGCGTCTGGCAGGAGGCCACGATGCCAAGGCGCGGCACATCGCCGCGGTGATCCAGCGCCAGCGCCCCGACCTGCTGCTGCTCAACGAGTTCGATTACGACGCGAAGGGCGCGCTGGCCGACGTGTTCCAGCGCGAGTACCTCGAGGTCGGCCAGCACGGCGAATCGCCGATCCACTACCCGTACCGCTACCTCGCGCCGGTGAACACCGGCGAGCCGAGCGGGATGGACCTCAATGGCGACGGGCGCATCGGCGGCCCGGGGCGCCTGCATGGCGAGGATGCCTTCGGCTACGGCCTGCATCCGGGGCAGTACGGCATGCTCGTGCTCTCGCGCCATCCGATCGACACCGCGGCCGTGCGCACGTTCCAGACGCTCCTGTGGTCGGCGATGCCGGGCGCCCGTCGCCCGAAGGACCCGGCCACCGGCCGCTGGTGGTACGACGACGCGGTGTGGCCGAAGCTCCGGCTGTCATCGAAATCGCACTGGGACGTGCCGGTGCAGACGCCGGGCGGCGTCGTGCACTTCCTCGTCTCGCATCCGACGCCACCGGTGTTCGACGGCCCCGAGGACCGCAACGGGCTGCGCAACGCCGACGAGCTGACGCTGTGGCGGCACTACCTCGACGACCGTGACGCCGATTGGCTGTGCGACGACCAGGGCCGCTGCGGCGGCTTGCCGGAGGGCGAGCGCTTCATCATCGCCGGCGACCTCAACAGCGATCCCACCGATGGCGACGGCCACCACGAGGCCATCGTCGAACTGATCGAGCACCCGCGCGTGCTCCGCCATGCCTTCCCGACCAGCGAAGGCAGCGTACAGAGCGCCCGCGAACGCGGCGGCGCGAACCTCCGCCATCGCGGCAACCCGGCGCAGGACACCAGCCAATTCGGCGGTGCCAGCGGCAACCTGCACCTCGACTTCGTGCTGCCCTCGGTGGGCATGCGGATCACCGACAGCGGCGTGTTCTGGCCGGTGAAGGGACAGCCCGGTGCTGACTGGGTCGGTGCCAGCGACCATCGGATGGTGTGGCTGGACCTCGAACTGGCCGACATCGCGAGGGCGGCGAACGCGGAGCCCGCCCGATGAGGGCGCGCCCCAAGGCGTTGGGCGTCGCGGCCCTGATGCTGGCCGTGCCCATGCTCGGGCACGCCGGCGAGCGCGCCCAGCAGCGGCTGGTGGAGCGCCATGCGGAAGCCCTCACCTTCCCCGCGCTGGTCGACCGCTGCCGCACCCTGCCCCAGTTCCGGGAGGCGCCGTTCGACGCCGAGCTCGCACAGTGGAGGCAACGCCGCGCCGCGACCCTCGCCGAGGCCGCCGCGCTGGTCGAACGCGTCGCTGCTGCGCAGTCACAGACGCGCGAGAGCATCGATGCCGCGATCCGCGAGCAGGCCGGGCGCCAGCACGCCGGTGCGGATGCGGACACGCTGGCCTACACCTGCGACAAGCTTCGTTTCACTTTGCGCGGCGAGCCCGTGCTGCCGGTGCGCGGCGCGACGCTCGACGAAGACACCCGCCGGGAAGTCATCGACGAGATACTGCCCGTGGCCACGAAGCTGATGGCCTGCGAGACGCCCGAGCGCATCGACGTGCGCGCCGCTCCACCGGCCGTGCTGCGCGGTGATGCCAGCTCGGCGGCCGCCATCGCCGACCGCGTGGAGATGTGGAACGTGATCGGCTGCGGCAAGGCGCTGGACGTGGAGCTCAGCCTGCGCTTCCCCGCAGGCGACCCACCAACCTTCGCCCTCGGATTCCCTCGCAACGCCCTCCCGGCGACGCGCTGAGTCAGACGAGCCGCACCGCCATCGCCGCCGCGGCGCGGCGCGCCTTGGCGCGGGCCGCGTCGACATCGACGTCGCGCGCGAGCGTCACCGCCACGCGGCGGCTGCCCTCGACGCGCGGCTTGCCGAACAGGCGCAGCCCCGTATCCGGTTCGGCCAAGGCCGCCTCGACGTTCTCGAACACCGGCACGCCGTGGCCTTCCGCGACGATGGCGCAGGAGGCCGTGGGGCCCAGCGCGCGCAGGTTCGGGATGGGCAGGCCGAGGATGGCGCGGGCGTGCAGCGCGAACTCCGAGAGCTCCTGCCCCATCAGCGTGACGAGGCCGGTGTCGTGCGGGCGCGGGCTGACTTCCGAGAACCACACCGCGTCGCCCTTCACGAAGAGCTCGACGCCGAACAGGCCCCAGCCGCCGAGGTCGTCGGTGACCGCCTTGGCGATGCGCTCGGCTTCGGCCAGCGCCGCCGCGCTCATCGGCTGCGGCATCCAGCTCTCGCGGTAGTCGCCGTCCACCTGCAGGTGCCCGACGGGCGGGCAGAACGTCGTGCCATCGCGATGCCGCACGGTGAGCAGGGTGATCTCGTAATCGAAGTCGATGAAGCCTTCGACGATGCAGCGGCCCTGGCCTGCGCGGCCGCCGGTCTGTGCGTAGGCCCAGGCCTTGGCGATGTCCGCTTCGGTGCGCACGACGCTCTGGCCCTTGCCCGAACTCGACATCAGCGGCTTCACCACGCAGGGCATCCCGAGCGTAGCGACGGCGTCGCGGTATTCGGCCTCGGTGTCGACAAAGCGGTAAGGCGAGGTCGGCAGGCCGAGCGTCTCGGCGGCCAGGCGGCGGATGCCCTCGCGGTCCATCGTCAGGCGCGCGGCGCGGGCGGTGGGGATCACGCGCTGCCCCGCGGCTTCCAGTTCGAGCAGCGTGGGCGTGTGGATGGCCTCGATCTCCGGCACCACGAGGTGCGGCGCCTCGGCCTCGATCAGCGCCTTCAGCGCGGCGGGGTCGAGCATGTTCAACACGTGCGAGCGGTGCGCGACCTGCATGGCCGGCGCGTCGGCGTAGCGGTCGGCGGCGATCACCTCGACACCCAACCGCTGCAGCTCGATGGCCACTTCCTTGCCCAGCTCGCCGCTGCCGAGGAAGAGCACGCGGGTAGCGGTGGGCGACCGGGGCGTGCCGATCGTGACGGGCGCGAGCTTGGCGGGGGCGCGGGACATCATGGATTCCTGTGAGGCGAAGCCTGAAGTCTACCGGCATGGCTTGTGGCACCGGACCCTGCTCGGCATGCTGGCCGGGACTGGAAAACCGACCGATGTCCCTCCGAACCCTTCTCCTGCTGCTGCCGGCGCTCGGCAGCGCCACACCGCTTTCCGCCGCCAGCCCACCACCGACCCCACCCGCGCCCGTCATCAGCGGGCTGATGGCCGACGCGCGATTGTCCGAGACGAGTGGCCTTGCCGCGTCGCGCGCGCGCGCGGGCGCTTTCTGGGTCCACAACGACAGCGGGCACGCTGCCGAGCTGCATCTGATGTCGCCCGAAGGCGCGCGGCTGGCGAGCGTCACCGTCGAGGGCGCGAGCAACGTCGACTGGGAAGACCTCGCCGCCTTCGACCTCGACGGCAAGCGCTACCTGCTGGTGGCCGACACCGGCGACAACGGGGGACTGCGCGACGCGCTCGACCTCGTGGTCGTCGAAGAGCCCACCGTGGTGACGGACGGCATGCGCGTGACCCCGGCGTGGACACTGCGTTTCCGCTGGCCGGACGGTGCCCGCGATTGCGAAGCGGTGGCGGTCGATGCCGCCGCTGGCGAGGTGCTGCTGGTGTCGAAGAAGCGCGTGCCGCCCGAGCTGTTCCGCGTGACCCTCCGTCCTGCTCGCGACGGCCTGCAGACGGCGCGGCGCGTGGGTCGCCTCCGCGGCATCGCCCAGCCCAGCGCCGCGGAACTGAGGCAGAACCCCGTCTACGGGCGCTACCGATCGCAGGTGACCGCCGCCGACCTGAGTCCGGACGGACGGACGCTGGCCGTTCTCAACTACCAAGCCGTTTACCTGTACCGGAGGGGCCCGGAGCCGGGCTGGACGGGTGCCCTATCGAATCCGCAGCGGCTCGATTTCGCCTGGATGCCGCAGGCGGAGGCGATGGGCTACTCGCTGGATGGCCGCCAACTCTGGGTCGCCGGGGAACAACGCCCCAGCCCCCTGATCCATTTTCCGCTCGATAGCCCTTGACGGCGATATCATTATGATATCAGATGGTTGTGCCTCTCCCGGAGCCCGACCATGAACGAGCGCGTCCATTCCCCTCTCCCCGGCGTCCCCATGCTTTTCGCCCTGCTGATCCTGAGCCTGGCGAATTTCGCGGCCTTCCCAACCCTCGATGGCATGGACGCGCCGGGCGGCCTCATCGCGCTGAATGGCCTTGGCACGCTGATCATCATCCTGATGTGGTGCGGCTTCTTCATGGTCCAGCCAAACAACGGCGTCGTACTGCAGCTCTTCGGCCGCTACATCGGCACGGCGCGCGATGCCGGCCTGAAATGGGCCAACCCGTTCTATTCGAAGAAGCCCGTGTCGTTGCGCGTGCGCAACTTCGAATCCAGCAAGCTGAAGGTGAACGACCTCGAAGGATCGCCGATCGAAATCGCCGCGGTGGTGGTCTGGCAGGTTCACGACACCGCCGAGGCCGTGTTCCAGGTCGACGACTACGAGAACTTCGTCCACGTGCAGTCGGAGGCGGCGCTGCGCCAGATGGCCACCAGCTACCCCTACGATGGCCACGATGGCGTCGGTTCGGACGACCCGATCGCGCTGCGCAGCCACGCCACGGAGATCAACCAGCACTTGAAGGAAGAGATCCAGGACCGCCTCGGCGCCGCCGGCGTCACCGTGCTGGAAGCCCGCATCAGCCACCTCGCCTACGCCCCGGAGATCGCCCAGGCGATGCTGCAGCGCCAGCAGGCCGCGGCCATCATTTCGGCTCGCAGCCGAATCGTCGAAGGCGCTGTGGGCATGGTGCACATGGCCCTCGAGCAGCTCGATCGCGGTGGGCGGATCAACCTCGACGAAGAGCGCAAGGCGGCGATGGTGTCCAACCTCCTCGTGGTCCTGTGCAGCGAACGCGGCACGCAGCCGGTGGTGAACACCGGCACCCTGCACCACTGAGCCGTGAGCGAGAAGAAGGCCTACCCGCTGCGCATCTCCGCCCCGGTGCTGGACGCTGTCCAGCGCTGGGCCGACGACGAACTGCGCTCGGTGAACGCGCAGATCGAATACGTGCTGCGCGAGGCGCTGAGGAAAACCGGACGTCTGCCGAAACCCCCGGCGGACGACGGCGCCGCCGACGGCGAATAAACTGCGCCCATGCGCGCCCTGCCCCGCTTCCTCGTCAACACGCCAGAGATCGAACTCTGGCCCGCGACGCTGTGCCGTGCGCGGTCAAGCGCCAACGCGCGACTCATCGCCCGCGCCGACCTCGTGCTGCGGCGGAAGCGCGACGGCCGTTTCCTCGCCGCGCTGGGCCCGGACGGATTCATGCCGCTGGTGCCCGCGCTCTGGCGGGAACCGGGCCTCGAAGCCGCCATCGCAGCAACGGCCGTGCTCGATGCGCGTGATCCTCCGGCGTCGATGGCCGCTCGGGGCACGCTCCCCGGCGATGCGGTGCACGAGGCCAATGCGGCGATGGGCCTTCCCACCGACTATGCCGAGGCCAGCGGCCTGCCCTTCCACGAGGAACCGCGGCTGCTGGCCTTTGCTGGACGCGACCGCTGGCAGCGCGCCCTGTGGCTGCTCGCCCCGGCGTCCCGGGCCTGGCGGGCCATGCGCGATGCGGCACGGCACGACGGCGTGGCGCTCGAGGCGATCTCCGGCTTCCGCAGCCACGCCTACCAGCGCGGCATCTTCGCGCGGAAGTTCGCGCGCGGGCTGTTGCTGGACGAAATCCTGCAGGTGAATGCGGCTCCGGGGCATTCCGAGCACCACAGCGGCCGCGCGCTGGACATCGGCACGCCGGGCGAGCCGCCCGCGGAGGAAAGCTTCGAACACACGCCCGCGTTCACTTGGTTGCAGCAGCATGCCGGACGCTTCGGCTTCGGCCTGAGCTACCCGCGCAGCAACCCGCACGGCATCACCTACGAACCCTGGCACTGGTGCTGGCTCAGCCCTGCGAGCGCTTGACCTTCTTCGCCGGTTCCACCACGCCTTCGCCGTCGGCGATGCGCCAAAGGTAGAGGCTCGCGAGGGTCCGGTAAGGCCCCCACGCCTCGCCGCGGGCCAGCAGTTCCTTGGGCGTCGGCGCGACTTCGAGGCCATCGAGCACCTGGGCGCCCTTGCGCACGCCGAGGTCGTCGACCGGCAGCACGTCCGGTCGTCCGAGGCGGAAGATCAGCAGCATCTCGACGGTCCAGCGGCCGATGCCGCGCACCGCGGTGAGCTGCTCGATCAGGGTCGCGTCGTCCAGCTTCGGCAGGGCGCGGGCGCTCGGCACCTCGCCGGCCTCGGCTCGCCGGCACAGGTCGCGCAACGCCAGCACTTTGTTTCCGGAAACGCCGCAGGCGCGGAGCGCCGCATCATCGAGCCGGCCCAGCGACTCGGGCACCAGCTTGCGCGAGCCCGCCGCCATTTCCACGCGCGAGACGATGGTCGCCGCGGCCTTGCCCGAGAGCTGCTGGTAGAGGATCGAACGCGACAGGGCATCGACCGTATCAAAGGGTTTGCGCCAGCCGTCCATGTCGAGCGGGCCGATGCGTTTCATCCACCGCCCCAGCGCGCGATCACGCTTGGCGAGATGGGCGGTTGCCGCGTCGAGATCGAAACCACGGGCCATGGCGCGCCTCCGTCAGGATCCACCGAGCGTGCCACGCTCGGCCCACAGGGGCTCGGCCACGTCGGTGGGCAGGCGGAACTCGCGCCCCTGGAACCACCGCGCTGCGTCAAGCGGTGCGTCGACGACGCGCGCCCAGGTCGCTTCGCCTTCGCGCCAGATGGCCAGCGCGTAGACCATGCCACCCTCGCCTTCCAGTCGCAGCACGCGCATTGGCTCGGCGCTCCCTGCCGCGCGCAGATCGAGCTGCCGCGGGGCTGCAAGCGCCGAGGCCAGTGCATCAGCGTCCGGCGTCAGGGCGATGATCGCGCCCTCGGGCCGGAAGCCGCCCTCGCCGGGCACGAGCCGCAGCGCGGCCGCGCGCGCATCCTCCACCATCACCGCGGTCACGCGTTCGATCGGAATCCGCCAGAGCTGCGGGTCAAACCATTCCGAAACCCGTGCCGGCAAACGCAGCGTGGCCGCGCTGAGGCAGCTGTGCGGCGCGCCTTCGACGCGGACGTAGGTGCCGCCGCGCGCCTGCGGGTAACCGATGACCACCGAAACCTCGCGCCCCTCGATGGTCAGGTTCAATCGGCCGGTCGGGCGCGCGAAAGCACCGTCGGGCGACGCCTCGGACACCGCCGGCCAAGCCACACCGATGCGCCCGAAGCGCGCTGGATCAGCGGTCCGCGGTTCGTCGCAGCGCGCATTGGCCAGCCCCAGCAGCAAGGGCTGCAACCAGCGACGGTCGGCACGCCAGGCCGCGTCGCGGATGCGCCACTCGTCTCCCTGGCGCTCGAAGACCAGGGCCACATCCCCCTGTTGCAGGCGGACTTCCGCCAGCCCCGGCAGGGCCTTCGCCAACCCCGGCACCAGGGCCTCCGGCGCCGCCGGCTCGTTCGAGCAGGCGGACAGCGCGAGGAGCGCCGCCGCGGCCAAAGCGAGGCCGCGCATCACGCGGCGGGACGACGCCGACGCTGCAGTCGCCACAGGCCGCCGACCAGGAAAAGGAAGGCCACGAAAGCGGGTACCAGCACGATGTTCACCACCCGCAGCGTCATCGACAGCGCGTCGATGTCGGCATTGAGCTGGCGCTGCACTTCGCGCAGCTGCAGGCGGACATCGATCTTCTCCTGCTGGAAGCGCTCGAGCTCGGCCTGCTGCTCGGCACCGAGGGCCGGTGCACCGTCTTCGCCGCGCTGCAGTGCGCCGAGCTGCTGTTCCAGTTCAGAAAGGCGCTGCTGGAGGGAGCGCTCGGTCTGGAGGAACTGCTGCTCGGCGCTGCGGCGCAGGGCCTGCACGCGATGGAAAGGACGGCTGGCGACGGCGCGGGTACGGAGGCCGATCAGACCCGCCTGCCCGCTCAGGTTCTCGACCGCGTTGTAAACGAGGTCGCCGTTGTTCGCGAAGGGCTCGCTGAAGCCGCCCGGCCCTGGCGCCACGTTCACCCAGAAGGCATCGGCCAACAGGTCGGTATCAGCGACCACGATGAGCTGCAGGTCGCGCGTGCTGGCGGCGAGATGCCCATCGCCGCCGCGCTGCGGGAAGGCGGTCGCGGCCGGGCCGCTGACGCGCGCGGCAATCGTGCGAGCCCCACCGTTGGCGCGGAACTCGCGCAGCAAGTTCGACGGCGTCGCACTCACCGTGCCGAGCATCGAGGTCGGCAGCTCACCGCTCTGGTCGGAACTCGAGAGCAGCGGCTCGAAGCGGGTCGTCGCCGCGTCGCGCGGGCGCAGCACG
This sequence comes from Lysobacteraceae bacterium, assembly GCA_027483745.1. The sequence goes on along the minus strand of JAIXTZ010000288.1, from coordinate 7,489 downwards.
CCCGCGGTGGAGAGATTGATCAGCTCCATCTGCGCGGTGACGATGTCGGTGCTCGACAGCGCCTCGGCGTCTAGGCCAAGCAGCGTGATCAGCGGCTCGTTGGCCCCGCCTTCGCTCGTCTGCACCGACAGCGCGGAGCCGGGGTCGGCCACCACCTGCGTCGGATCGAAATCCACGCCCCATGCGGCGAGCAGCGGCCCGAGGTCGGAGGCACGCGCGCCACCGACATCGCCGCCGAGCGGATCGTCGGGGGCGGCGTTCTCCGCATCTGGATCGACAAAGGCCAGCACGCGGCCGCCGCGCAGCGCGAACTGGTCGATGGCGTAGAGGCTGTCGTCGGACAGGCCCACCGGATGCACCAGCATCAGCAGGTCGACGTCCGCATCGATGGTGGTGAAATCCGGCTCAAGCCGGCGCAGCTCGAAGAGTTCCCGAAGCTGCTGGTCGACCACCCAGCCCGGCGACGGCGAGCCCGTGGTCGGATCGAACTCGGGCGCCATCGGCAGGCCGCTGGCGAGCGCCACCACGGGGCGCTCTTCGACCGTCAGCGCCGACACCAGCTTCGCGAGGTTGTACTCGAGGAAGGCCTCGCGCTCGGCCTGCAGGAACGGGATCGGCAGTTCGCCGTCGGTGCTGTTGCTGCCGACGATGCCGAAGAAGAAGTTGCCTCCGGTCGGCAGCGGCACGGCGGTGAGCCCCTGTGCGACCGCGAGGTCTTCCTGCTCGGAATACGGCTCCGGATCGATGACTTCGACGAGGAGGCCGCCCTTCGAGCGTGCGGCCATCTCCTGCAACAGTTCGCGGACGCGCTGCGCATACGCACGGACCTGCGGGAAATCAACGGCGGAACGCTCGGAGAAATACAGCCGCAGGGTGACCGGCTCTTCGATGCCCTCCAACAGGGCAATCGTGGCCGGCGAGAGCGTGTGCTCCTGGTTCGCGGTGAGGTCGATGCGCGCGCCGCGCAGCAGCACGGACGACAGGCCGACCAGGGCGAGGAAGGCCAAGGCCAGCAGCGGCAGGGACCAAGCGGAACGGCGGAGGGATGAGATGGCCATGCGTCAGCCCGCCTTCTTGGCGTCGAGGACCAGCACCGTCGCGCACAGCCAAGCGGCGATCGACAGCAGGAAGAACAGCACGTCGCGCAAGTCGAGCACGCCGCGCTGGATGGACTGCACGTGGGTGAGGAAGCTCAGCGCGGCCACGGCATCGATCACCTCGCGCGGCGCCCAGCCCTGCACGGCGTCCTGCACCAGCGGGTGCCCGGCGAGCATCAGCGCGAAGCACACCACGACGGTGACGACGAAGGCCACGACCTGGTTGCGCGTCAGCGCGGAGAGCGCACTGCCCACGGCCAGCATCGCGCCGGAAAGCAGCCAGCTGCCCATGTAGCTGGCCACGATGACCCCGTGGTCGGGATCACCCAGCCAGCTCACGGTCATCCACATCGGCACGGTAAGGACGAGCGCGATGCCCAGCAGGGCCCAGCCGGCGAGGAATTTGCCCAGCACCGCCTGCCACGGCGTGATCGGGAGGGTCAGCAGCAGTTCGAGCGTGCCGCTCTTGCGCTCCTCGGCCCACAGCCGCATGCCCACCGCGGGCACGAGGAACAGGTACAGCCACGGATGGAAGGCGAAGAACGGCTGCAGGTCGGCCTGCCCGCGCTCGAAGAAACCGCCGAGATAGAACGCGAGCGCCGCCGAGAGGGCAAGGAACAGCACGATGAACACCGCCGCGAGCGGCGAGGCGAAATAGGCGGCGAATTCGCGCCGCGCGATGACGAGCGTGCCGTTCATGCCGCAGCCCCCGCGTCGGCCGTCAGGCCGCGGAACACCTCGTCCAGCCGGCCGCGTTCGACGCGCAGGTCGGACCATGCGACGCGACGCTCGTCGAGCCGGCGCGTCACCGCCTCCATGGCGATACCACCGCCGCGGACGAACAGCACCACGCGGCCCTCGCGGGCGTCGATGGTCGTCGATGCGGCTGGCACCAAGCCATCCAGTGCGGCCACCGCCGCCACGCTGTCCGGGGCGGCGAACGACAGCGCGCCATGCCACCGGGAAAGGGCAAGGAGCTCCGCCGGCGTGTGGTCGGCGCGCAAACGGCCAGCGGCGATCACGACGGCGCGCGTCGCAATGGCATCCACCTCTTCCAACAGGTGCGTCGACAGCATGATCGTGCGCTCGCGCGCCAGCTCGTTGATGAGGCCGCGCACTTCATGCTTCTGGTTCGGGTCGAGGCCGTCGGTCGGCTCGTCGAGCAGCAAGACCGGCGGGTCGTGGAGGATGGCTGCGGCGAAACCCACGCGGCGCCGGAATCCCTTCGAGAGGGTATCCAGCGGCTGGCGGCGCACGGCGCCCAACTGCAGCCGGTCGGTAGCGAAGGCCAAACGCTGCTGCCGGTGCGCGCCCGACAGGCCGCGCACGTCGGCGATGAAGCCGAGGAAGTCGGCCACCTCCATCTCGCCGTAGCCGGGCGCGCCTTCCGGCAGGTAGCCGAGGGCACGTCGAGCGGCCACGCCGTCGGCGACGACATCATGGCCGGCCACGCGCACGCGGCCCGCGTCAGGCGCGAGGAAACCCGCGATCATCTTCATCGTCGTCGATTTACCGGCGCCATTCGGCCCCAGCAGGGCGACGACTTCGCCGGGACGCACCGAGAACCGCAGGTCCTCCACGGCCGTCAGCGCGGCGAAGCGCTTGGTCAGTCCATCCACTTCGATCATGTCGGGTTCCGTCGGAGCGCGGCGAATCGGCGCGCATTGGAACGCGGAGGCGATCGCAAGTTCCACGCCCCCACAAACGACGAGGCGGGCCTTGGCCCGCCTCGTTGCGCCTTACTGGGCTTCGGCGGCCTTCAGTGGCAGGAAGGCCTGGAACTCGGCGTCCGGATTGAGGATCTCCGGGATGTCGACGGTGTAGTCGTCGAAACCCTGGCTGGCATTGTCCAGCGGGTAACCGCGGACGATCGCCCAAGCGCGCAGGGTGTCACGCACGCGCTGCAGACCGGGCGCGGGCCCAACCCACTTGGTGTTCGCGGCCTTGAGCGGGGCTTCCTGCGACAGCACAACCTTGTTGCCTTCACCGGCGATGGTCGCCTCGAGGACAGGCAGCTCGGCGATCGTGGCGGCGCGCGACGAACCTTCCGGCGCGTCCTTCGCGCGAACCGGCAGCAGCATGATGAAGGCGTAGGCCTCCGACGTGCGGTCGACCGTCACGATGCGCAGCGGACCGTCCTTGGCGAAGCCGCTGGCCTCGATGACGCGATCCATCCACGCAAGCTGGTTGGTCATGGAGACGGCAACGCCGTCGTCGCGCAGCGGAGCCTCGACTTCGACGCGCAGCGCGTTCATCGCCGGAACGTCGACGAGCTGCAGCGGATGCTCGTAGATGGTGTAGTCAACGCGGGGCACGGAGGCCAGCGCGTTGGTGAGCACGCGGAGGCCGCTCTGCACGCGCTTGCCCACGCTGCTCGACATGTACATGCCGGCGTAGCGGCCGACGAGGTTGAAGCCGTACTCGACGCGGTAGCGCTGGGTGATCTTCACATTGCGCTGGCTGCGGCCCGAGCGCTCGAAGGTGAAGCGCATCGTCTTGTTCTCGCCCATCGCGTTGTCGACGACGCGGAAAACGATCTTCTCGCCCGGCACGCTCTCGGTGATTTCCCAGCTGCCCGAACCGACCGTGCGGTCGTTCGAGGTGTATTCGAGCTTGGCGCCGACACCGGAAGCGGGTCCGCTCAGGGTGAACTTCACGTTCGGGTCGCGGAGATGCAGGGTGTTCCAGTCGTTGAAACGCTGGAAGCCATTCAACATGTCGAAGGCGACGTTGACGGGACGGTTGGTTTCCACCGAGTGCGAGACGCTTCGCGACGGCGGCAGGACCAGGCCCACGACGACGCCGAGGATGGCGACCAGAACGAACGCCACGACGAATTCAAGAAATCGAGCCATGCATCAAATCTCCGGGATCGGCCCCGGTCGGCACACCGCCGCCCCGAGGAGCGCCAGAGGATAGCAGCACCGTCGGGGCCGGGGTAAGCGTGGCTGGCCCGAGGACGAGGTCCCGGGCCGGCCTGTCACACCAGCTTCAACTCGAAGGCCTTCAGCACCGCGCGGGTGCGGTCCCGCACGCCGAGCTTGGAGAGGATATTGGAGACGTGGTTCTTGATCGTGCCCTCGGCCACCCCGAGCGAGTTGGCGATCTCCTTGTTGGAGAAGCCGCCGGCCATCAGGCGCAGGATCTCGGTCTCGCGCTCCGTGAGCGGATCGGGCTGCTCCAGGCTGTGGAAGTCGTTCTGCAGCCCTTCAAGTCCCGAAAGCAGCCGGGCGGTCACCGCCGGCTGGACCAGGGAGCCGCCCTCGGCCACGGTCTGGATGGCCGACACCAGCTGGTCCAACGACACGTCCTTCAGCAGGTAGCCCTTGGCCCCGGCCTTGATGCCGGCCAGCACCAGCTGGTCGTCGTCGAAGGTCGTCAGGATGATGGTGGGCGGCAGGGCGTTCTGGGCCGCCAGTGCGCGCAGGGCCTCAAGTCCGGACATCACCGGCATGCGCATGTCCATCAGCAGGACATCGGGCTTGACGGCGGGCACCTGCTCGACGGCCTGCTTGCCGTCGGCGGCTTCCGCGACCACATCGATGGTGTCGGCCAGCTCCAGCAGGGAACGGACCCCCTGGCGCACCAGGGTCTGGTCGTCGACGAGCATCACTCGGATCATGCGGATACCTCGAGGGGAAGGTGGATATCGATGCTGAAGCCCTGACCGGGCGCCGTCGAGACCTCAACGCGGCCGCCGACGGTCTTTAGGCGTTCGCGCATGCCCGACAGCCCATTGCCGGGGGTGAAGGCGTCGCTGCCGACGCCGTCATCGCGGGCGGCGAGGTGCAGTTCGCGCCCTTGCCTCGACAGCTTCAGCCACAGGCGCTGCGCTTGGGCGTGGCGGATGGCATTGGTGATGATCTCCTGCGCGCAGCGGACGACCACCTGGGCGCACTCCGCATCGTCCATCGGCATCGGCGACTCGATGTCGAGGGTGACGTCCAGCGCGGGCACGCCCTCGATCAGGGTCTTGAGGGCAGCCTCGAGGTCGATGCGCTCCTCGCCACGCATCGCGCTGACGGCCTCGCGGACGTCGGTGAGCAGCAGGCGGGCCAGCGTATGGGCCTGCCGCACATGGTCCTGCGCCTTGCCGTCGGTCAGGTGCCCGGCGACTTCCAGGTTCAGGCTCAATGCGGTGAGGTGATGCCCAAGCAGGTCGTGCAGTTCGCGGGAGATGCGCAGGCGTTCGCCCACCCGGGCGCTGTCGGCGAGCAGGGACCGGGTGGCGCGTAGCTCGGCGTTGAGGCGACGCTGCTCCTCGCGGGCTTCCGCCTGCTGCTTGGCGATCAGGCCGGCCACGTAGACGAAGCCCGACATGCCCATATAGAGCATCGACTGCAGGACGGCCTCGAGCAGAGTGAACTCGAAGGTGCGGACGAACACCGCCGTCAGCGGCAGGTGCTGCACCACCAGCCAGAGCACGCCGGGCCAGCCCGGCAACAGCCACGGCACCACGGCGGCCATCACCATCATCAGGATGGCGCCGAGCGCACTGTTGGTGAGCGCACTGACGGCGATGGCCGACGCGGCCATGGCGAGCATCAGCACGATCGGCCATCCCAGCCCGCGCTGCTGCCCCAGGGCCTGGGTGGACAGCCAGAACGCGACGCCGAATGCCGCATAGGCCCCGACCGGCCCGGCGAAGGCCATCGCCGGCAGGGGGCTGGAACTGGCATCCATCACGAACAGGGCGTTCATGACCATCCCGGTCCCCACCATGCCCCAGGTGAACAGGCCGGCGTAGCGCAGCAGTGAAGCGTGGGTCAGGCGCGGGAGCATGGGCGCATCCTAAACGCGCCCGCCCCCCCTGCCGCACCCCCGAAAGTCACCCCACAGCGCGAAGGGGACCGGGGGCCATGCGATACTGGCGGCTTCATCGAGACCCGGACTGCCCCGGAGGAAAGGAATGCCGTTCCAGATCCGCGACGTGCGCGAAAACGAGCTGGACCTCGTGCTCGCGCTCAACAATTCGGCGGGGCCTTCGATCCTGCCGATGGACGCGGAAAAGGCCCGCTTCTTCTGGGAAAACGCCGACTACTTCCGGGTGATCGAGCAAGACGACGCCATCACGGGCTTCCTCGTGGGCTTCAGCGACCAGGCCCCCCACGACAGCCCGAACTTCCGCTGGTTCCGGGAACGTCACAGCAACTTCCTCTATATCGACCGCATCGTCATCGCCGCCGCACGCCGCGGTGGCGGCCGCGGCCGCGCCTTTTACGCCGACGCGATGAGCTTCGCCGAACCGCGTTGGGCCCATCTGTGCTGCGAGGTGTTCCTCGGCGTGGGCTATGACCCGGCCCTGCTCTTCCATGGCGCCTTCGGCTTCCGGGAAGTCGGCCAGCAGACGATGGAAGGCACCGGCCTCCGCGCCTGCATGCTGATGAAGGATCTCGGCAGCCACGCCTGGATCGCGGAAACCTACGGCGGAGCGCTGCCTGACGAACCCTGGCTGGCACCGCGCCGTGGCCCGGCGCGCCCCGCCATCGCCCGCCACACCGGAACCTGACGCATGGCGACACCGCACCCCGCCGACCTCCCCAACTACGAGCAGGCTGGCGAACTGAAGTTCGGCCAGGTCGGCATCGCCAACCTGCGCATCCGCACCCTCGACGTCGCCCAGCTCGCCGCGGAGATGCGCGAGCGCGTCGAACGCGCCCCCAAACTCTTCGCCCGTGCCGCCGTTATCCTCGATTTCGGGGGCCTGATGCGTCTGCCCGACGACGCCACCGCGAAGGCGCTGGTGGCCGCCCTCGAGGGCGCCGGGGTGCATCCGGTCGCACTGGCCTACGGGACGCCCGAGAACGACGCCTTGGCCGAGCGCCTCGGCCTGCCGGTGCTCGCCAAGTTCCGCTCGCAGTACGAGCGGGCGGGCGACGCTCCTGCCAGCGAACCCCGCGTGGTCGAGCGCCCCGCCGCCTCACCGCCGGCCCGCGAATCGACCGCGGCACCGCCGGCCCCGCTGGTGGAGTCCGAGCCCGGCTTGGTCCACGCGCTGCCCGTCCGCTCCGGCCAGCAGGTCTTCGCCGCGAACCGCGACCTCACCGTGCTGGCACCGATCGGCGCCGGTGCGGAAGTGGTGGCCGACGGCTCCATCCACGTCTACGGCGCGCTGCGCGGCCGCGCCCTCGCCGGCGCGTCCGGCTTCACCGGCGCCCGCATCTTCTGCCGTGAATTCCACGCCGAACTCGTGGCCATCGCCGGGCAGTACAAGGTGCTCGACGACGTGCCCAAGGCACTGCATGGCAAGCCCGTGCAGATCTGGCTTGACGCCAACGACATCCTGCAAATCCAGCCGCTGGCCTGACGGCCACACAAAGACGGAGAAACGACCTTGGCGGAAATCCTCGTAGTCACCTCGGGCAAGGGCGGCGTCGGCAAGACGACGACCT